>CANLEG010000044.1 GCA_947489605.1 Actinomycetota bacterium | reverse complement strand
GAAGTCATCAATAAGTTGGCACGTGTTCAACGACAGATGCTTCAAGATCTTGGTCGCGAACCGACACCTGAAGAGCTAGCAAAAGAACTTGATATGACACCTGAAAAAGTTGTTGAAGTTCAGAAGTATGGCCGCGAGCCAATCTCACTTCACACCCCACTAGGTGAAGAAGGCGACTCTGAATTCGGAGATTTAATTGAAGACTCTGAAGCGATTGTTCCTGCTGATGCAGTTTCATTCACATTGCTTCAAGAACAATTGCATTCAGTTCTTGGAACCTTGTCAGAACGTGAAGCCGGCGTAGTAAAGATGCGCTTTGGTTTAACAGATGGCCAACCAAAAACATTGGATGAAATCGGCAAGGTTTACAGCGTTACACGTGAGCGGATCCGCCAAATTGAATCTAAGACGATGTCAAAACTACGTCACCCATCGCGTTCACAAGTTCTGCGCGATTATTTAGATTAAGAGTTAAATATTTAATTAGTTAACATCGGATGAGACTGCAGTTAATTTCGCAGTTTCGTCCTGAATAACTTTTACAACTGGCTTTAGCTTTTCAGCGTATTCCTTAGCGTGATGTCCGCAGAACAAGAGCTCGCCACCATTTAGCATTACTGCACGAACATATGCTTGGGCTCCGCAGCGATCGCAACGATCGACAGCATTGAGCGGTGTGGTTTCGAGAATCAGTTGCTCGGTCATTTCGCTCCTTATAGTTGCTAGTTCTTGCTCTTGTGTAGGGGAACATCAAACCACGAATCGTTTATTCCCCGCTCGTTAAAATATCTTTTTTTACGCTCGGGCGTGTCATAAATCGCAGATAATTTCCGGTAAATGCCCTGAATTGATATTTTTGCGCAAAGTAGTTGCAATGAGCCAAGAAAATCACCTGGCACAAGATAACCTTCATCTCCGTGGCTACCGACGATCTTGCATCTACAACAGACAATGGCTATAACGCCAAAGATCTCGCCGTCTTAGAAGGCCTCGATGCAGTTCGCAAACGTCCCGGAATGTATATCGGAACAACAGATTCTCGTGGACTCATGCACTGTCTCTGGGAAATTATTGATAACTCGGTGGATGAATCTCTTGCCGGACATTGTAAGAACATCGAAATTAATTTGGAATCAGATGGTTCTGTAGAAGTTCATGATGATGGTCGCGGAATTCCGGTAGATAAAGAACCGAAGACCGGACTTACTGGTGTTGAAGTTGTTATGACTAAGTTGCACGCCGGTGGAAAATTCGGTGGCGGCTCATATGCTGCATCCGGTGGGCTGCATGGTGTTGGTGCTTCAGTAGTAAACGCACTGGCCTCAAGACTTGATGTAGAAGTTGACCGTAACGGAAAAATCTATTGGATGTCTTTCCAACGTGGTAACGCAGGAATCTTTGATGGCGATGGACCAAAGGCGCCATTTACTGAAAGTTCTGGACTTCGCGTTATTGGAAAAGTAAATGCCAAAGTTACTGGCACAAGAATTAAATGGTGGGCTGATCGTCAGATTTTCCTAAAAGAAGCCGAGCTCGCAATCGAAGAAATTTACGCTCGCGCACGTCAAACTTCTTACTTAGTTCCTGGCCTAACGCTTATCGTTAATGACAATCGGACAAAGAGTAAGACAACCGAGAAGTTCTTTCACAAAGGTGGAATTTCCGAATTCTGCTCCTTCCTTCGCCCTGATGACCCAATTGGTGAAGTAATTCGATTAACCGGCTCCGGTGAATACACCGAAACAGTTCCAGTCCTTGATGAAAAAGGACACATGATGCCAACTGAAGTCAATCGCGAGATGGACGTCGATATTGCACTGCAGTGGGGTAACGGTTATGAAAACACGCTTTCTAGTTTCGTAAATATTATTTCAACACCAAAGGGCGGAACCCACGTTCAAGGCTTCGAACGCGCAATCACCAAAGCATTTAACGATGCACTTCGTGCCACAAAGACCTTGAAGAATAATGAAGGCGATGTAATTAAAGATGACGTTCTAGAAGGCCTTACTTCGGTTGTAACAGTGCGAATGTCAGAGCCACAATTTGAAGGCCAGACCAAGGAAGTTTTGGGAACTGCCGCTGCAACAAAAATTGTTACTGCAGTAGTTGGCGACGAGATGAAGAAGTTCTTTGCAACAACAAAGCGAATTGATAAAGCCACTGGCAAGATGATTCTTGAGAAAGTTGCGGGAGCATCTCGTACTCGTATCTCGGCTCGCGCCCATAAAGATATTCAACGTCGCAAGAATGCACTCGAAAGTTCTTCACTTCCAACAAAGCTTTCGGATTGTCGATCAGATGACACGGATCGCACCGAGCTCTACATCGTCGAGGGCGACTCTGCACTTGGCACAGCAAAGGCAGCGCGAAACTCAGAATTCCAGGCAATCCTTCCAATTCGCGGAAAAATCTTGAATGTTCAGAAAGCATCTCTTTCTCAGATGCTCGAGAACAATGAATGTGCCTCAATCATTCAAGTAATCGGTGCGGGTTCAGGCCGATCATTTACTCTGGATGACACTAGATATGGCCGAATTATTCTGATGTCAGATGCTGATGTCGACGGCGCACATATTCGCTGCCTACTTCTAACTCTGCTTTCACGTTATATGCGTCCACTGATTGAAGATGGCCGAGTATTCGCAGCGATGCCACCACTTCACCGAATTGAAGTAATTGGTGGTAAACGTGGGGAAGTTCATTACACATATTCTGATGATGAGATGAAGAAGATGACCGCCGATTTAACTAAGGCCGGCAAGCGTTGGAAAGAACCAATTCAACGTTACAAAGGTTTGGGCGAGATGGATGCAGATCAACTTCGCGAGACCACAATGGACCCAGCACATCGCACCTTACGTCGAATCACAATGAAGGATGCCAACGCCGCAGAAGCGATGTTCGAACTGCTTATGGGCAACGAAGTAGCACCTCGTAAAGAATTTATTTCAACTGCAGATATTGCCCGCGATCGGATCGATGCTTAAGTAAGTTACTTAGTTTCTGCGATTCTGGCTTTAACCATTGCTTGCAACAACTTCTCGTCTACTTTCCAATCGTTTGGAACGCCAATAGTCTTTTTCTTAACATCAAGGTCTGTCATCTTTGGTCTAAATTTCTCGAGAACGTCCTGGCTCCAAGGGGTGAAGAGAATGTGGTTTTTTGCGGTTGAAACTCCAAAAACATAGTGGTCACCAAGTTTTAGCATCGGTTGATTCCAGGCAATCACAAGCTCTAATTCTGGGTATTTTGAAGTTATAGCCTTCAAAATTGCGCGAACTTTTGCTGCCTGTTTTGGTTCTAAAGTTTTGAAGTATTGAGCTGGGGTTTCAAATCGTTTGGCAGATAACGAGCCCCGGGAATACATAACAAGTGCATTGGCGTGGGCTTGTGAGAATCCATAATTTTCGCGAAGGTGCGCAATTTGTTCTGGGTATTTTTGTCCCTCAAGTTTGGCCATAACCTTGAACCAATATGACATCTTCTCGCCATACTTCTTTTCGATGGCAGGAAAGTGGGACTCGCGGCTGGGATCTTTCGGTGTTGCCATGCCGAAAGTTTAATGATCGCAGGCGGCGCTAAACCGAACCTGGTAAGCGCCTGTTCGGAGATACTGCCAAAATAATTCAAAAAATCTGGCCCGATTGCATTGACAATGCTGGGAAGCGATGAATAGAGTCTTTATTGGTCCTACCATAGGACCGCTGAGCGTAGCTCTATCGCGCCTAGCATCCTCGAAGAACGGAAGGCA
>CANLEG010000043.1 GCA_947489605.1 Actinomycetota bacterium | reverse complement strand
GCACGATCAACTAGCGCCATTGAACGATCGCGGTCTTTCCACATATATAACTGGAACCAATTTCGGCCATCGGGTGCAATTCTTGCAACATCTTCGATGGAGCGAGTTCCCATAGTTGAAAGCGTGTAAGGAATACCGGCATCACGGGCAGCAGTTGCGCCTGCGTATTCGCCTTCGGTCTGCATCATTCGAGTAAAACCAGTTGGTGCGATGCCAATTGGCATAGACGCTTTTTTTCCAAGCATTACAACTGATGTATCAACTACTGAAACATCACGCAGAATTCTTGGTTGGAATTCCACTCTTTCAAATGTAGAGCGAGCTCGAGTCAAACTTGATTCGGAATCTGCGCCACCATCGGTGTAATCAAATGGCGCCTGTGGTGTGCGACGCTTTGCAATATCTCGTAAGTCATAAATAGTTAGAGCTCGTGTTAAGCGACGCTTTCGACCATTGAAAATTGGTTTGCGAAATCGCATCAATCCGGCCAACTCTTTTACCCCGGGAAATCGGCGTTTAACTTTTAATTGACCCATAGGAAAATACTACACATCTGTTTTGGCAAGAGATATGCTTCCAATCCTCATGCTAAATAATCGCAAAATCTTGATTCTGAGCGAGAAAGACAATATCGCTGTGTGCCTTGTCGATATGGAAATCGGCGAAGTCATCGGACAGGATGAGCTAAATCTCACCATCCAAAATCGAATTCCTCGAGGCCACAAAGTAGCCACCAGTGCGATCGCGAAAGATGAAGGAATTATTAAATATGGCGAACGCATGGGCCATGCAACTTCAGATATTAAAATTGGTGAACATGTCCATACTCATAATGTTCTTGGAGATCGACTCTCGACGGAGCAAGTTAAATGAGCATGAAGGGTTTTGATCACGGCAATCGTGGCATTGGAGTTCGAGATCATCAATTAATTCTCCCCTCTGTTGTTTGTTCGACTCGGGTATCAAGCCGAATTGCCAAGGAAATTGGCGCTATAACTTTTGCCCACCAACATGGATGTGGTTTTATCGGAAACGATGTCGGACGAATAACTGATTACTTTGCAGCGCTAGCAAATCATCCAAATGTTAGTTCTACTCTTGTTGTTGGACTTGGTTGTGAAACTATCCAAGGAAATGAATTAGCAGACAAATTGCTTGCTAAGAATAAATCAACGAATTATTTGGTAACTCAAGAAAGTGGTGGCGTTCAAGGAACGGTTAATACTGGCGTCGCTGCCGCGAAAGCGCTACAAGCTTTCTACCAGCCAACGCCTGTAGTTCTTCCGAGATTGCACCTAGGAATAGATCTTTCAAATGATGAGTTAAAAGTTGATGAAATAATTGCAGCGCTCACTGAAGTTGGCGTTGATATAACAGTTGCCGCGTCACATAAGAATTCTGGCCTGAACTTCTCGGACTTAATGGAGGCTGGAGTTCACGTAATTCTCTCCTTCCCGGATAAAAATCAGCCAGCATCTGGTTTTCCTTTGATACCAACAATTAATGTGGCCAGTAATTCACCATTACATCTTGCGCTTTCTGATGATTTTGATTTAACTGCTGCGGCGACGAGCGAAGAAATAATGGAGAAAATATATTCAGTCATCAATGGTGAGCTAACTAAAGTAGAAGCTATTGGCGCTGGTGAAATCATTGCTGGACGCGAGGTGCGAAGTGTCTAATCAATTAACCGCATTTGCGCGGGCTGATGGAAGATGGGGGCTGCGTAACCACGTATTGATTCTGCCGTTGCACTCTGCGCTTTCAGCTACAGCGAGAAAAATTGCAGATGAATCAGATGGAGCTGTCGCAGTTAGTCATGATTGGTCAGGCGAAGTTGATGGTGATTTTGATCGAATAATTAAAACTTTCGCTGGCTTTGCAGCGAACCCAAATAATTATGCGACTGTTTTTATCACAATTGGAACTCCTGGTGAATTGTTAATCATTGATACAGCAAAGAAATTGGGTATAAATAAGGCCGAGGTTTTAAACGTTGCAGAACTTGGCTCCATGGGCAAAATTGCTGATGCCGGTTTAAAGATTGCTAATTCATTGTTGAAAGAGGTAAAAACCAAAACTCGTGTTAACGCTCCTTGGAGCGCCATTGCACTCGGGCAAGAATGTGGTGGATCTGATGCACTCTCTGGAATAACTGCAAATCCGGCACTTGGTGTTGCAAGTGATCGCTTGGTTGAACTTGGATCTGCATCTGTACTGGGTGAGACAACTGAAATCCTTGGCGCAGAACATTTATTGGCAGCGCGCGCAATTACTCCTGAAATTGGCGCCCAGATTATTGAAACTGTCGCCAGGTACGAACGCTCAATTAATTATGAAGGAATTGATATGCGCGGGGCACAACCATCTCGCGGGAATATCGAAGGTGGGCTTACTACGTTAGAAGAGAAATCATTAGGCGCAGCAAAGAAAGCCGGCAACGCACAATTTTCTGGAGTTCTGGAATATGCAGACCAAGTTCCAAAATCTGGTCTTTATTTTATGGACACACCTGGGCATGACACCGAACAGCTAACTGGCTTTGCAGCGGCCGGAATAAATATTGTTGTCTTCACAACTGGACGTGGCACTCCAACTGGTTCAGCAATAATGCCAACGATAAAAGTTGCAACAAATACCACCATGGCAACTGCAATTCCCGATTTAATTGATCTAAATGCCGGGACTATTGCCGAAGGTATTAAGACTCTAGCCGAAGTTGGTGGTGAGCTCTTCGATTTGATCTTGGCGGTAGCGAATGGCCAAATCACCAAAGCTGAGCGCGGGCTTCACCATGAATTCTCGTTATCCCGCATGTATAACACCGTAATCAAGTAAATAACTTTTTCTATCTATTGCAATTGCTAGTTAATAGGGCAAGCATGAAGGCAACTCTTACTTAGGAGGTTGCCATGCAAGTTTCAAACCTACTTTCTGGGAAACAAGTCCAAACCATTACCCCTGATGCAACAATCAAAGAGTTGAGTCAATCTCTCACTGAATTGAAGATTGGTGCACTTGTAGTTTCGTCCGATGGAAAAAACATTCTTGGCATTGTTTCAGAGCGCGATATCGTGCAGGCGTTGCCATCACATCTGCATGAAATTGAAAAGATTCATGTCCGTGACATTATGACTGTGACTGTTATGACCTGTAAGAAAGATTCAACTATTGCTCAATTGATGGCGCTGATGACGGAGAAGCGAATTCGCCATGTTCCTGTTGTTGATGATTCTGGTGCCCTAATTTCAATAATTTCGATTGGCGACGTTGTTAAATCCTATGTATCTGAAATAGATGAAGAACGTAACGCGTTACTTGAATATGTTAAGTCTGCTGGCTAACGCCGGATCAATCTGCCAATCACTTAACATTTTCTTGTAAGTTTCAAGCTCTTTAGGATCTGCCTTGGCGCTAGTAAGCACAGCGCGAATCATGATATTTCTTGGAGTGTGTTCGCCGCCAATAAATTCAATTACCTCACTTCGATAACCAACCAATTTTAGAATTTGCGCCCGCAGTGCATCTGTCATTAAATCCCCAAGGCGTTCTTTCATCAATCCATGCTTCGTAATTAGATTCCAAGGTTCTGGGACTTGGCTCATCTGAGTTTGTAAATCGTGCTGGCAACATGGTGCTACCAGTAGCAATTTAGCTCCGCTACTTACTGCCCAAGCAATTGCATCATCAGTAGCCGTATCACAAGCATGTAGTGCAATAGCGATATCGCAAGAAGTTAGTGAGGTTTGGTCAATCGCCTCAGCTTTAAACTCTATGGTTTTCTCAA
>CANLEG010000042.1 GCA_947489605.1 Actinomycetota bacterium | reverse complement strand
ACTGGCCAATCAGAATCTGATCCCATGATTATTGCTACATCACTCATCAATAACTCCATTCATGTAGTCAACGGCATGGGCAACTTCAAGTTGTAATTGTAGAAGATTTTCACCGCACATTGTTACGTGGCCAATTTTGCGCCCAGGCTTAACTTCTTTGCCATATTGGTGGAACTTTAGGCTAGGTGTGCGTGCCATCAAGTGCAGATATGGCCGATACATATCGCTCTTCTCGCCACCCAACACATTTCCCATAACAACATATTTGTTTCGCATCGTCGTACTGCCAAGTGGCAAATCCAGAATTGCGCGCAAGTGTTGTTCGAACTGACTTGTTTCTGCGCCTTCGATAGACCAGTGACCAGAATTGTGTGGCCGAAGTGCAAGTTCATTTATATAAAAATCTTGGCCAATCACAAACATTTCTACTGCCATTACTCCGACGAGAGAAATTCCGGAGGCGATTGTTAATGCAGCGGCTTGAACCTTATTGGCAAGTTCATCAGAGATATCAGGAACTGGCGTGATGGTTGATGTGCAGATCCCATCTTTTTGAATAGTTAGAGTCGCTGGCCAAGTTGCTGCTTGATTATGTGGTGATCTTGCAACCATCACAGAAATTTCGTAATCGAAATTCAACTTCTCTTCAAGTAAAAGCGTTCCAGCATTTTTGTGAAGTTCAATTAATTGCGCTTCCGAATCTATTTGGAAAACTCCCCGACCGTCGTATCCCCCGGAAGGCAATTTTGCTATGAGCGGAAAACTTATCTCGCAGTTCTGGCCCTGATATTTCTGCCATTTGGGATTAGGCAGATTCAATTCACTTATTTTCTTCCGCATCTCTAACTTATCTTGTGAGAATGTAAAAGAATCAGAACGTGGATAAACCTTTACCCCTGCAGCCTCAACTGCCTTTATTACGCTTTGCGGAACTAGCTCGTGCTCAAAGGTAAGAACATCACAATTCTTTGCAAAATCTAATACTGAATTTACATCTGAATAATCACCTAAAACGAAGTGTGAAACTTGGGCCGCTGAATCATTTGGAATGGCCGCTAATACTTTGAAATCTATCCCTAAATCATTCGCCGCTACAGCCATCATTCTGGCAAGTTGGCCGGCGCCTATTACTCCGACTCTTGGAAAGCTCACTGCGAAAGTTTACTGTCCAAATGAATGACATCGCCAACTGTGATGATCTGACCATTGTTTAAGTGAAGACTTCCGGTCTCATCGATATCAACTGCCATCGCTTCAACATTTGAACCACCTGGAAGCTCTACCCGAACCTGGCTTCCGATTGTTGCGCTCAACTCTCGATATTTTGAAGTCAAATCACTACCGCTCTGCCAATCCAGTAAATCACTTTCTAAATTGTTTAAAATTCTTGCCAGCAAGATATTGCGATCAGGAATAAGTTTTGTTGCAAGAAATATTGATGTTGCATGAGCGATGGGCAGCGCAGCTTCACTGGTTGAAACATTTATACCAACTCCTACAATCACGCCAGCGTTATTCTTTTCGGCTAATATCCCAGCAACTTTTCTGTCGTTAAATAAAATATCATTTGGCCATTTACATTTAAAGTTATCAGATTCCGTTATCTTATTTAAAGTTACAGCAACACTTGCACCTACTAACAATGTTAGATACCCAAAGTTTTCAATGAATTTTTCTGGCTCAAAGTAAAATGAGAAGAGCAGAGCGCTAGATTTTTCTGCATCAAATTTGCGATCTAATCGGCCACGTCCTGCACTCTGATACTCGGCAGTAATTAATTCGCCAGATTTTGGATTACTGGTGCGTAAATAATTTTGTGTTGAATCAATCTCATCTACAACTGATACCCGCCAGTAACTGGTCTGTAATGCGCTTGCAATTGCATTCGCATTCAATAATTCTGGCTTCACTTGCTGACCCGTTTCAATTGCTTTGTAGGAATAATCTGCAGGAACTAGTAATCTACGACCGTGACTGATGATATTCGCACTACAGCCGGAAAGATTGCTGATCTTCGCAGACGTCGTTTGCAAGCCGAAACGAATGGTACGCCAGAAGCAATTGAGAAGCGTCATGCCCAAGGAAAGCTAACTGCACGCGAGCGAATTGCCCGTCTTGTAGATCCAGGTTCCTTTGTAGAAATGGATGCCTTCTCTCGCCATAGGTCTTCAAATTTTGGAATGGATAAGAACCGAATTTACGGCGATGGTGTTGTTACAGGACATGCAACAGTCGACGGTCGCGCAATTGCGATTTACTCACAAGATTTCTTAACCTTTGGTGGAAGTCTTGGCGAAGTTGTTGGCGAAAAAATTGTAAAAGTCATGGAGTTCGCACTTAAGAGTGGAATTCCAATCGTTGGAATCAATGATTCCGGTGGCGCACGTATTCAAGAGGGCGTTGCATCTTTAAGCCAATATGGTGAAATCTTTAAGCGAAATGTCCGAGCATCAGGCGTAATTCCACAAATCTCGCTAATCATGGGGCCAACCGCGGGCGGCGCCGTTTATTCACCTGCAATTACCGACTTTGTAATCATGGTTAATGAAACTTCTCAAATGTTTATCACTGGACCAGATGTAATCAAGGCTGTTACTGGTGAAGAAGTTGGCATGGAAGAACTTGGTGGTGCCCGCACCCACAACACGAAGACTGGCAACTCGCACTATCTAGCCGACAGCGAAGATGACGCAATCGATTATGTGAAAGCTCTTCTCTCTTACTTGCCAAGTAATAACATGGACGAATCTCCAGTGTTAGCAGCGACCGAGAGTAAAGATGTCTCACCTTCTGATCGCGCTCTTGACTCATTGATTCCAGATAATCCAAATAAGCCATATGACATGAAGGTTTTAGTTGAAGCGATATTGGATGAAGCAGATTTCTTGGAAGTTCACACACTCTATGCACCAAATATTCTGGTTGGCTTTGGTCGTATCGAAGGTCATTCTGTCGGAATCATTGCAAACCAACCACAAGCACTTGCGGGAACACTTGATATTGCAGCGAGCGAAAAGGCGGCACGATTTGTTCGTACATGTGATGCATTCGGTATTCCAGTAATTACCTTGGTTGACGTTCCTGGTTTCTTACCTGGCACTGAACAAGAATGGAATGGCATCATTCGTCGCGGCGCGAAATTGCTTTACGCATATGGCGAAGCAACTGTTCCACTAATTACCGTTATTACTCGCAAGGCATATGGTGGCGCTTACATTGTTATGGGTTCAAAACATCTTGGTGCCGATGTAAACCTCGCCTGGCCAACTGCACAAATCGCGGTTATGGGCGCACAAGGCGCAGTAAATATTCTGCATCGCAAAGAACTTGCTGATGCCAAAGACACTGATGCTAAACGCAAAGAGCTAATCGAAGATTATGAAGAGACGCTGTTAAATCCATACATCGCAGCAGATCGCGGATTTATTGATGCGGTAATTGAGCCACAAGAAACCAGACATCAAATTGTTAAGGCGCTAAATGCCCTTCGCAATAAGCGGGTTGCTCTTCCACCACGCAAGCACGGAAATATTCCGCTCTAATGAATAATAAATTTACGATTCTAAATGGAACCGCAACCGATAAAGAACTTGCTGCGCTAGAAAAAGCGCTCCCGACTCCGGCTGTAAAGAAAGTAAATACTGCAAGCCTCTGGCGTAAATCTCAGATTCGCCAACCGTTGCCACGTAAGTGGGGACAAAGCTTCTAATGTCAGAGTCGATATTGTCAGATTCGAGAAGCGTTGTCCTTGCATCCGCATCACCTTCACGTAAGCGGTTACTGGAATCTTGCGGAATATCTGCTGAAGTCATTATTAGTGGCGTGGATGAAGAAGATCCAAAACTTAC
>CANLEG010000041.1 GCA_947489605.1 Actinomycetota bacterium | reverse complement strand
AGTTATTTTAAGAACGCTATTTGTGGCTGTTCGCTCACCAATAATTAATTGATTTACATCAGCTAAACCAAATGCTTTTGCCATTACTTTCTGCGAAACCTTCTTTGTCCAGCTTGCATAATTCCTATTGACTGCAGGATCAATACTCCAAGGATCGGCAACGCTAATAAGGTGTGGGATGTCAGTCCCCCAAACATCAACTGACCGTTGGGTCATGCCGCCAGTTGAAGATGAGAAAAACACACTCACCGGTAAGCCATCAACCGTTATTGCCAATCCATGGTTTTCATCAACCGCAGTTGCATCGACCGCAGCTTTCCAGAACTGGCCGTAACGAGCTTCGCCTTCTTTTGAATACCCAACAAATGCTTGATCATATTTGGAGTTATAAACATGACAATCGCAGGCTTTCTTTATCGAGTTCATTCGCATGAGTGCATATGTGCGCGAAGCAATTACTTGGCTCTCCAGTGCCGCAGTCGGCCATGATGATGGAACTTCAGCAATTCCATAAAGATATTCATCATGCAATCTCAATAAATTTGTTGCTTCGATTCGAAATCCAAGCCCAGCCGCATTTACTGCTCTAAGTTGAATATAACCATGGTTAACTAGAAATTTACTCTTTCCAACATTTACCGAAACAACTGACGATGGATCACTCCACTTAATAACCCAAAGTTTTCCACTTCCACCTGGTCCAGTAATAACTTTTCCAGTTATTGCAAAATTAAGTGCGGAATTTGGCGGTAATGAAGTTGCAACTGCGGTATCAACGGTGATTGTTGCGATATCAGTTGCCGGAAGTGCTAACGAAAGAGTGGAGACTTGATGAGCAATATTCACACTTATCGTTGCGGTGTCTTCAACTGGAGTTACTTGAGCATCTGGAAAGTAATAATTAAGAATTTCGGTTGCAGACTTTCCTTCTAGGGCTTGGCCCTTTGCACCATATTGGCTAAGTCCTACTCCGTGGCCATAACCAGAGCCGGTAAAAACAAATGTTTTCGGTACAACTGCGCTTGCATTAGTAATCGAAATACAAGTTAAAAAAAGTACAAGCGTTAGTGCCCGTTTCATTCTTCCTCGGCCATTAACCCTTTTGGGGATGATAAATAGCCAGCTCCCCACACCATATGCATCGTTACAAGAACTATTGGCAGAATCAATTTTTCAATTAAATCTCTACCTACAATTAGTGAGCCAAGAAGTAACAAAGCCAAATAAACTGCAATTGGAGTAAAGAAAATCGGTGAAACGACTAAACCTAAAATAAATGAAAGAGTGTTTACTGCTAGCGCAGTAGGAGGCGCTAAGTAACGCACATTAACGCTGCCCTTATGGCTTCGGGAAACTGCGCGGCGCCATGTGCCATATTCAAAATATTGTTTAGCAAGGGCTTTTAACGTTGAACGTGGTCGATAAGTAACAACTAGCGATGGATCAAACCAGATAACCCCACCATTCTTACGTAGTCTAAAATTTAACTCCCAGTCTTGAGCACGGGTAAATCTCTCGTCATATCCGCCCGCTTCAAGAAGTGCAGATTTATCAAATGTTCCAAGGTAAACAGTGTCAGCAGGACCAGCGCTACCACCAACATGGAATCTAGATGAGCCAACTCCAAGTGGCGAGCGCATCGCAGTTGCAACAGCCTTTTCTAATTTAGTTTTACCTACTGCGGCCATAATGCCGCCAACATTTACCGCACCAGTTTTATTAAGTAGCGCTGTTGCGTCAGTTAAATAGGTAGGCGAAATTTCGGCATGTCCATCGATGCGCGAAACAATTGGAAATTTTGATTTCGCAATTGCCGCATTTAAACCGTTTGCAGTTCGGCCCGTTGGGTTATCTACCAAGACAACTCGAGAATCGGCGGCTGCTAACTCTTTAGCAATTTCATTTGTTCGATCACTAGATGGTCCCAAGGCGAGGATTACCTCAAAAGCACCGCTGTAATTCTGAGCCAGAATTGCAGAAACACTTTCCCGAAGGTCTCGCTCCTCGTTGAGAATGGGCAGAATTACAGATACGCCCATCAAACTGCCGGAAACCTGATTCATATCTCCAAGGTTAGTGTTACCTCGCACTAGTATCGGGCAAATGAAGCTTAAAGTTTCCGTAATAGGCACTGGATATCTGGGTGCCACCCACGCGGCCTGTATGTCGTCGTTGGGATTTGAAGTTATCGGCGTTGATGTTGATGCTGCCAAAATTGCGCTACTTAATGCCGGCAAAGTTCCTTTTTATGAACCTGGACTAGAAGATTTATTGCAACAGGAAATCGCTACTGGTCGTCTAACTTTTACTACAGATTTCAAAGCAATAGCCGATGCTGATGTTCACTTTATTTGTGTTGGAACTCCGCAACTTGAGGGCTCGTTGGCTGCTGATCTCAAATATGTAGATGCTGCACTAGATGCCGTAGCGACAGTCTGTAAACCAGGTTCCCTAGTTGTTGGTAAATCAACTGTTCCAGTTGGAACTGCGGCTCGGCTTCGGGAACGGTTGTTAAAAATAAATCCAAAGGTTGATTTAGCTTGGAATCCAGAGTTCTTGCGTGAAGGATTTGCTGTCGAAGATACTTTGCATCCAAATCGTTTGGTTGTGGGTGTTGTTAACGATGCTGCTGAAGCAAAATTAAAAGAGATTTACAAGAGCAATCTGGCTGAAAATACGCCATGGGTTCGCGCCGATTTACCAACATCTGAGTTAGTGAAAGTTGCAGCAAATTCATTTCTTGCAACGAAAATTTCCTTCATCAACGCAATGGCAGAAGTTTGTGAGGCTGCCGGTGGTGATGTAACAGTTCTGGCAAAGGCAATCGGATATGACCCAAGAATTGGAAGCCGCTTCTTACAAGCCGGAATTGGTTTTGGTGGTGGCTGTTTACCAAAAGACATTCGGGCGTTTATGGCACGTGCCGGAGAACTTGGCGCAGATCAAGCACTTGAATTCTTGCGAGAGATCGATTCAATTAACTTAAGAGCAAGGCAACGTGTTATTGAACTTGTTCGAAAAGATTTATCAGACAACCTTGCGGGTAAGAAAATTACAGTTCTCGGTGCTGCATTCAAACCAGATAGTGATGATGTGCGTGATTCCCCAGCACTTGATATTGCTGCTCAAATTGCAGCAGCAGGAGCAATTGTCACAATTCATGATCCAAAAGCAATTGCACCCGCAAAGAAACGATTCCCGGCGTTAGGTTTTTCCGAAGATATTGAAGGTGCACTTAAAGGGGCCGAATTAGTTCTGCACTTAACGGAGTGGAAGGTTTATCGCGAGCTTGATCCGGTGAAGATGGCAAAGTTAGTTGCTAACCCAATAATCATTGATGGCCGCAATGCTCTAGATCGCGAAGCATGGGTTGCAGCAGGTTGGAAATTTAGAGCGCTAGGTCGCGCGAACTAAAAACCAGTTTTCTGATTGCGTTTGGTCGTTAAATTTGCGCCTTTTTCTTTTGCTTCCGAGTTAATTTTTGTAAGTTCGGCACTTACTTTCTTGGAAACTTCTTCGTCGCTAATTCCTAAAATTCGAGCTGCAAGAAGGCCGGCATTCTTTGCATTCCCGACTCCAACTGTTGCAACTGGAATTCCGGCTGGCATCTGCACAATTGAAAGTAATGAATCCATGCCATCTAAATTCTTTAGAGGAACGGGGACGCCAATTACTGGAAGCGGTGTTAAAGATGCAACCATTCCTGGTAAGTGTGCTGCTCCACCTGCGCCCGCAATAATTACTTTGTAACCTTTTGCTTTTGCGCTCTGTGCAAATTCAACCATCTCGAGTGGCATGCGGTGCGCTGAAACAACATCTGCAGAATAAGAAATTCCGAGTGCATCTAAAACTTTGGCGGCATCTTCCATAACTGGCCAATCAGAATCTGATCCCATGATTATTGCTACATCACTCATCAATAACTCCATTCATGTAGTCAACGGCATGGGCAACTTCAAGTTGTAATTGTAGAAGATTTTCACCGCACATTGTTACG
>CANLEG010000040.1 GCA_947489605.1 Actinomycetota bacterium | reverse complement strand
GCGCCAGAACGGGGAGTGTAGAGCGTGAAGGGGGGGTTAGTAAAACTGAGGAATGGCATACTCCGCACTATGGGAACTATGAGCGCAAAACCAAGAATTTCTCGCAGAATCGCAGCCATTGCGGAATCAGCCACTTTGGCGGTTGATGGAAAAGCAAAAGCACTTAAAGCGGCTGGTCGTCCGGTAATCGGCTTTGGTGCGGGTGAACCAGATTTTCCAACACCTGATTACATAGTTAAAGCTGCAATAGATGCTGCATCTAAACCAGCAAATCATCGCTACACACCAACACCAGGACTTCCGGAACTGCGCGATGCAATTGTTGCAAAAACTTTACGCGATTCAAATTATGTTATTACTGCTGATCAAGTTCTTGTTACTAACGGCGGCAAGCAATCTGTTTACCAATCATTTGCTTCAATCATTGATCCAGGTGATGAAGTGATTTTGCCATCACCTTTTTGGACTACATATCCTGAATGCATCAAGCTTGCTGGTGGGGTATCTGTAGAAGTATTTGCTGATGAGTCACAAAATTATTTAGTAACTGTTGATCAACTTGAAGCAGCAAGAACACCGAAGACAAAAGCGTTGTTATTCTGTTCGCCATCAAATCCAACTGGTTCGGTTTATTCTGCCGAACAAGTAAAAGCCATCGGACAATGGGCGCTCGCACATGGCATCTGGGTTATCTCGGATGAAATTTACGAACACTTACTTTACGACGGTGCTACTGCCCCAAGTCTCCCAGTAGTAGTTCCAGAGATGGCAGATCAAACAATAATTATTAATGGAGTTGCAAAGACTTATGCAATGACCGGATGGCGAGTTGGTTGGATGATTGGGCCTAAAGATGTAATTAAGGCTGCTACCAATCTGCAATCTCACTTAAGTTCAAACGTTTCTAATATTTCCCAACGTGCGGCAATCGCTGCTGTTACTGGCGACTTAACCGCGGTTCATGAAATGGGCGTTGCATTTGATCGTCGACGCAAATTAATTGTTGATTTATTAAACAAGATTCCTGGAGTAACTTGCCCTACGCCAACCGGTGCTTTCTATGTTTATCCGTCAGTTAAAGGCGTATTAGGTAAAGAAATTCGCGGTAAGCGGCCACAAACTTCAGCCGAACTTGCAACGCTTATTTTAGATGAAGTCGAAGTTGCTGCGGTTCCAGGTGAAGCATTTGGGCCATCGGGTTATCTTCGTTTTTCTTACGCATTAAGTGATGATGACATCGTTGAAGGAATTGGCCGCGTAGCAAAGTTACTTTCAGAAGCTAAGTAGTTTAAGAATAAGTTAAAGGCTCAAGCCCACTAATTGCACTTCTGATTGCAGAGTAATTCCAAACTTTGCTCTCACTTTTTCTTGAGCACTCTTTGCCAATTCAATTAAATCCTTCGCAGTTGCATCACCGGAATTTGAAAGTGCAAGTACGTGCTTCGGTGAAATCTGTGCGCCAGCTAATTGATCGCCTTTACTAACGCCAGCATGTTCCATCAACCACGCTGCTGAAGTTTTTACTTTGCCATCAGGCATTGGCCATCTAGGTGCATCGCTTGGCAATTTTTCTGCGGCGCCTTTATCCAAAATAGGATTCATAAAGAAAGAGCCTGCTGAGTTAATTCCTTCGTTGATTAACATTCCTTTTGCGCTTCGCAATTTCAAAACCGCGCTTCGAACTTTAGTTATTGCAACTCGGGCGCCGATTTCAACGCCCAGTGCATTTGCTAATTCCGCATATCCAATCGGTAAAGATGCCTCACCAATGCGCAGTTGAAATGTTACATCCAAGATTACATACCGATTCAATTCGGCTTTGAAAATTGAACTACGGTATCCGAATTTACATTCACTAGCGGTAAAAGTTTTTACTTCCTGCAATTTGCGATCATAAGTTCGCACCCGAGCAATTACTTCAGAAACTTCATGACCATAGGCTCCGATGTTTTGAATCGGTGATCCCCCAACAGTTCCTGGTATTCCACTAAGTGATTCCAGATTCGCTAACCCTTTTTCAATTGTAAATGCGACAAATTCATCCCAATCTGCCCCAGCGCTTACCGTTAACGTTCCACCACTACATGCATCAATTTCAAAAGAGTTACCGGTGGTTTCTACTCTTACTACGGTGCCGGCAAATCCACTATCACTGATCAAAACATTCGACCCGCCACCAAGAATTAGTAGTGGGGTTTTTGAATCATCGGCAGCTTTTACGGCAGAGATAAGTTCGGCTTCAGTCTTTGCGTGAATGATTTTTGCTGCAGGTCCGCCAACACCAAGTGTTGTGAAGTTTGATAAATCATTTGCAGTCATAAGAGAAGGTTACCTGCGTGGTGACAATATTTCGGTCTTGCCCCGAAAGCGTTGAAGAATTCGGTCATAGTTCTTCTTTGATTGCTCTTCTCGATACGTTGGATCTGTATCGTGATAACCGTGATGTCGTTCTTGTTTTAATGGGAGTTCTAATTGCCAGAGGCGACCTTGGGCCTGGCGAAGTTTTAGACCAAATTCCATATCAGCGTTACGGTAATAAATTGCCCGAATATTAAATGCACCTGCTTCAAGTGCATGTTCTCGGTTTAACCCTAAGAAATAACTAAAGAGAACATCGACTTCCCCATCACCTTTATCGTCAACGCTGCGCCAGTCATCTTCAATATTGACCAAGCCACCGCGCCAACCAACTGCGCTAAATTCTTTCGTCGATAACTTTGAAATTGTCGGAGTAATTGCATCCCCAATAAGGATTGTTGAAGGGTCCATGACAATTACATATTCAGAATTCGCTAATTTCATTAGGGCATTCATCCCCTCGCCCCAGCCAACCCCATCGGTAATTTGCACAATATAGGTTCGCTCATCAATCAATGAAGCGACATCATTAAGTTCTGGAGTACCGGAAATCAACAGATAAATTGCGATATCTTCAGCAGAATTAGATTTGATTGCCTGGATAGAAGTTATTGCATCATCAATAAATCCATCGGCATAGATAAGCATGGTGGCACTAAATTCCTTAGTGCTTAACTTACGAAGGTCACCAATGCGTTTGTAAACCTTAAATGGAACGCTCATCAGAGTTTAATCAAACCTTTGGCCATGCCTAATACTTTGATGTCATTGCACATTGCAAGAAGTTCTATCTTGGCGGTGCCATTACTAACTTCAGTTACCTTGCCAGAAACAATCAATGAAACATCGGTTTCTGCAGGCACTACAACTGGCTTAATAAACTTAGCGGAAAATTCAATAACGCTTTGGCTGCCGGCTATATCCGATAGGTATTTTCCAGCGAGCGCCATAGTCAACATGCCGTGAGCAATTACATCTGGCAATCCCACGGATTTTGCAAAGGTTTCATCTTGGTGAATTGGATTCTGATCGCCACTGGCGCTCGCATAAGCAATTAGCAATTTACGATTAATAGTAAATGTTTTTGGTGCTAACTCTTGGCCAGCTTCAAATTTCGTCATGCCCGCACCACGAGTGTTGACCAGGTAGAAACAACTAATTCCGAACCAGAATTTAAATCAGACCGAACTGAAACAATTTCGTTTCCGGCAACGTTGCGAGCGCTTTCAATCGTTGATGAGCAATGGAAGACATCACCAGCAACAATTGGGCGTTTTAATTCAAATCGTTGGTCGCCATGAACTACGCGAGTCCAATCCAAACCACTGTCTTGTAGCAAAGCTTGGGATTGTTCAAGAGTTATCGAGATTGCGAAAGTAGGTGGGGCAACTTCAATATTATTTTCACCAATAACTTCGGCAAATTTTTGAATAGCTTCTTTAGTAACTGTTACAGAATCGGCACTCGTAAAGGTGCGCCCGACTAAGTCGGGATTCAACATCGGATTAGCGAGTCTCGCGGTGTGTTGTTGAAAGCTTGCAACGTGGGCAGAACTTCTTAAGTTCAAGACGATCTGGATCGTTACGACGGTTCTTCTTTGTAATGTAGTTACGTTCTTTGCACTCTACGCAGGCCATTGTGATCTTTGGGCGTACATCCGCGCTCTTGCTTGCCATAGTGGTGCTCCTTCTTAATTAAGAGCGCTAG
>CANLEG010000039.1 GCA_947489605.1 Actinomycetota bacterium | reverse complement strand
CTCCATCGGCACCAAACGCTGCCGCACTTCGCACAATTGCACCAAGGTTATGTGGATCAGTAACACCATCAAGCCCAATAAGTAGCGCCGGCTTTTTTACGCCTAATAGAACTGCTTCAAAATCTTTATATTGAAATGGTTTAATAATTAGCGCGATACCTTGATGATTTGTTGTTCCAGTAACTCCATCTAGTTGTCCACGTGGAACTTCTTTAATTCCTAAATCTTGATTCTTCGCTAAACGCAAAGCTTCAGTCATGCGCTCATCAATTTCGGCACGTTCAGCGATTAACAATTCTTTTGCTGGAATTTTCGCGCGAAGTGCTTCGACGACACTGTTACGACCAGCAACTGCGTCGCTATTTGCACGAGTCTCTAAACGGGACTCTGGTTTGCGGTTTGTTGGTCTACGAGATGGTGCAACTGCTGCTTCACGACGTTTTTTTCCGGGGCGCATTTATTTTTCGATTCTCTATTTAGTTAACGGTCCAGCGCGAGCCGGTTGGGGTGTCTTCGATGGTAATTCCAAGTGCAGTAAGTGAATCTCTGATTTCATCACTGGCAGCAAAATCTTTACGTGCCCGAGCAGCATTGCGTTGCTCAAGTGCGAGTGAAATAAGGCCGTCCAAAATTTCAACCTTTGAACTATTTGAATCAGCAAAAACTGGATCGAATGGATCGCAGCCCAGAATTTCTAAGGCGCCTCGAACCTCGCTAGCACTTTTTGCAAGTGCCGCTAAATCATTATCGGTGATTGCAGTATTACCAATGCGCACTAACTCTGAGATATCTGCAAGTGCTTGTGGCACTGCTAAATCGTTATTCATCGCAGTGGTGAATTCCGAAGAAATACTTGGCTCAATTTCTTTCTTTAAAATCTCGCGAGCCCGCTGTAAAAAGCCTTCGATTCGACGGAAATTAACCGCAGATTCTTCAAGTGCTTCAAAGGAAAATTCCAGCATTGAACGGTAATGCGCGCTTCCCAAATACCAGCGCAATTCAATTCCACGAACCTTCTTCAAAATTTCCATTACTTGAAGTGAATTTCCAAGAGATTTACTCATCTTCTCGCCCGATGTTGTAACCCAGGCGTTGTGCATCCAAATGTTTGCAAATTTCCAACCCGCTGATTCAGACTGCGCGATCTCGTTTTCGTGGTGCGGGAAAATTAAATCTAAGCCGCCGCCATGAATATCAAATGCTTCACCCAAATAAGCATGTGCCATTGCTGAACATTCCAAGTGCCATCCCGGACGGCCATCGCCCCAAGGTGTTGGCCAAGATGGATCGCCAGGTTTTGCCGCTTTCCAAAGTGCAAAATCACTTGGATCTTTCTTATATGTTAAATCTGCATCTTCAGCTGATTGCAGATCATCTAATTTCTGATTTGAAAGAGTTAGGTATGACTTTAATTTGCGAACTTCAAGATAAACATCGCCATTCCCAGGTGCATACGCACTTCCATTAGCAATTAACTTCTCCATTAATTGAATCATTTGAGTGATGTGACCAGTTGCTCTTGGTTCATAAGTTGGTGGCATAACATTTAGTGCGGCATATGCGTCGCTAAATGCTCGTTCATATTTCATTGCAACTGCCCACCAAGGGATTTCTTCATGAACTGCTTTATGCAAAATTTTGTCATCAATATCGGTAACGTTGCGAACAAAAGTTACGTCATAACCAATTGCAGTTAGCCAGCGTCGCAAAATATCAAAGTTAACACCTGATCGAATATGGCCAATATGTGGTGGTGCTTGCACGGTAGCGCCACACAAATAAATTCCAACTTTTCCAGGGCTAAGTGGCACAAATTTAGAGACCGCGCGATCTGCGGTGTTATATAAATTTAGATCGCTAGTTATCTTGGCCATTGTCGAATTCTATCTTCCGCTACTTGTAATAAGTGCCGTAGCAATCGCGCCAATGCCTTTACCTTCGCCAGTTAAGCCAAGTCCATCTGTTGTTGTTGCTGAAACTGAAACTGGGACGCCGCCTAAAATCTGCGATATTTTCGTAACAGCTTCAACTCTGCGAGATCCAATTTTTGGTCGGTTACCAACAATCTGCACCGCAACATTTTGAATTGTAAATCCAGCACCAGTTACTAACTTAAGAGTTTCACTTAATAACCTTTCGCCAGATGCCCCGGCATATTCTGGTTTCGATGTTCCAAAATTAGAACCAAGGTCACCAATACCTGCTGCAGCAAATAGTGCATCGCAGATTGCATGGGCCGCAACATCGCCATCTGAATGCCCATCAACGCCGATTTCATTTTCCCAGAGCAATCCAGCAAGCCAGAGCGCGCGTTCTGGATCTGTTGAAAATGCATGAGCATCCACACCAACACCAGCACGAATATCACTTGATTGATTAGGAATTAAATATTTCAGAGCTGTAGCAAGATCTTCAGGATTTGTGATCTTTAGTGCGCGATTCTCGCCTTCAATTAACTTCACTTTTCCGCGCATCGCTTCAACCAAAGCGCCATCATCAGTTGCTTCAATATTTTGCATATGTGCTTTAATCAAAGTTTCACGTGCAAAACCTTGTGGTGTTTGAACTGCACGAAGCCGTTCGCGATTTGGTGTTGAAACAACATAATTTGCGGCATCAACTTCTTTGATTGTGTCACTGACACTTAGTGCAGGAATTACTGCAACTTCGCCACTTGCAAGCGCTTCAATAACGCTTCGCCCAAGTTCGCCAGATGCAAGTGGTCTTGCAGCATCATGAACCAGAATAAATTCGATATCTTCAGCAATACTTTCAAGAGCAATTTTTACGCTCTTGGTTCGAGTAGATCCACCTGTAACAACGGTTACTGCGCCGCCAAGAATTTCTCGAAATTTATCTTCGAAGCCCGCAGGTGCTGCAACAATTATTTGTGAGGCAACGGGGCCAAGATTTAAAACTGTATGCTCAATAAGGGTTCGCCCATTTAATTGGACGAGTGCTTTTGGGATTGAAGCGCCAAATCTTTCACCACTGCCAGCGGCAGGGATCAGTAAAGCGACTTTAGGAAGCAAGAACCTCATCTAGCATCACGCCGGCCTTCTCTTCATCTGTGCGCTCGGCAAGTGCGAGTTCAGATACCAAAATTTGCTTAGCCTTTGAAAGCATGCGCTTCTCGCCCGCAGACAATCCACGGTCTAGATCGCGGCGGTAAAGATCGCGAACAACTTCTGCAACCTTGATTACATCGCCAGATGCTAGCTTTTCAACGTTTGCCTTGTATCGACGGGACCAGTTTGTTGGCTCTTCGGTGTATGGCTGACGTAAAACATTAAATACTCGATCAAGACCAGCTGAATCAACCACATCGCGAACGCCAACTAAATCAACGTTTTCTGCTGGGACTCGAACTGTTAGGTCGCCTTGTGCAACCTTTAAAACCAAATAAATTTTCTCTTCGCCTTTTATGGTCCGGGTCTCAATTGCTTCAATGAGAGCCGCCCCGTGATGGGGGTAAACAACGGTTTCGCCGACCTTAAAAGTCATTAATTTGGCCTTTCGATAGAGGCCAAGGATACCATTCACTCATGCGTAAGAAAAACCTGAAATCAGCCATATCCGCCCTCTTTGGCGCCCTATTAATAGTTGGTTTAACCGGTTGCGCCGCAGGTCCAGATGCCCAGACTCGCAATCTGCGACAAGTGACCGATGGTGTTGAAGCAACTTCAGGTTCGATAAAAGCCCTAAATGTTCTACTAGTAACACAGGAAGATGGTTCATCAGTTCTTGTTGGAACATTTGTAAATTCTGCTGAAACCAGTGATGCGATAACTGCAATAACTGCGAATGGAATCGTTGGTGAAATTTCGGTTTCAACCCTTGATCAATACTCTGGGCCAGCGATTTTTGAAGGCGATTCGAAAAACTCATCAGCGAAATTTCCTGGATTAAATGCCAAGCCAAGTGATCTTGTTGAAATAGAAGTTACTTTTGCAACTTCAGCACCTATGAAAATGTCAGCACTTGTTCGGGCTAAGGCTGAAGAATTTGCAAACGTTGGAAACTAGTTTTTTAGTTCTTTAGTTTTCGAACTTATATCCAAGTCCGCGCACAGTCTGAATAAAAACTGGATTAGCTGGATCAACTTCAATTTTTGCACGAAGTCGCTTCACGTGAACATCTAAAGTTTTTGTATCACCAAAGTAATCACTGCCCCAAACCCGGTCAATTAATTGGGAGCGTGTAAGCACGCGTCCGGAATTACGAACTAAGAATTCTAATAACTCAAATTCTTTAAGTGGGAATGCAATATCGGCACCATTAATGCTCACCTTGTGGCGTTCCACATCCATGCGAACCGGACCAGCTTCAAGAATTCCATCTTTAACTGAA
>CANLEG010000038.1 GCA_947489605.1 Actinomycetota bacterium | reverse complement strand
CGTTTATTAGCAATTTTACAAATTCTTGGATTCTTGGGACAGGTTGTTCTCGGTGGAATAACTGTTTTGACCAAGCTGAATCCGATTTCTGTTTCGGCTCATTTTGTTTTGACGCTCCCACTTATCGCAGGTGCGCTCGCTCTTCGACATAGAGTTTTGGATCGTCCAGTTTTGGAACTGCAACCTATGACAAGAACAGTGACAAAAGTTGTTACTGCATTATCTTTTATAGTGCTTCTACTTGGAGTCGTTGTGACTGGAACTGGACCTCATGCCGGAGATGCAGATGCAAAGCGCTATCCATTTGATTTTCAAGCAGTTTCAATTCTCCATGCAGACTCGGTCATTGCACTCATTTGTTTAGCAATTGCACTTTACTTAGTAGTTAAGGTTTCAGAGTCCGCTGAAGTTAAAAAGCTATTCGGCCGCATGATCTTAATTTTCCTTGCAATATGTCTCGCACAAGGTGCCATTGGTTATTTGCAGTATCTAACTGGGCTACCCGAACTTCTTGTTGGGGCACATTTACTGGGTGCAACTCTGGTTTGGATTCATGCTTGGCGACTTAATTTAACCGGACGCACTAGCGAGAAAGTGAAAAACTAATCATGAATAACTGGGACGCGTTGGATGATCAAGCCGTAGTAGTTAGTCGTGCACTTGCGATGGATGCGGTTCAGAAAGTTGGTAACGGACATCCAGGAACGGCCATGGCGCTCGCACCAGTCGCTTACACGCTCTTTCAAAGAATTCTTAAACACGACCCCTCTAAACCAAATTGGCTTGGAAGAGATCGTTTTGTTTTATCAGCTGGGCATTCGTCATTAACTCTATACATTCAATTGTTTTTGTCTGGTTATGGTCTCGAACTATCAGATTTACAAAGTTTCAGAACTGCTGGAGCAAAGACACCAGGACATCCAGAATTTGGACATACCGCCGGTGTGGAAATAACAACTGGTCCACTTGGTTCTGGTATTTCTAGCGCAGTTGGAATGGCAATGGCAGCTCGATATGAAAAAGGTTTGCTCGATCCAGAGAGCAAAACCTCACTCTTTGAACACGATATTTGGGTGATCGCATCAGATGGAGATTTACAAGAAGGAATTAGTTCAGAAGCTTGTTCACTCGCCGGAACTCAAGAGCTAGGAAATTTGAAGGTCATCTACGACGATAATCGAATTTCTATCGAAGGCGACACACATGTCGCATTTACTGAAGATGTTTCGTTGCGATTTAAAGCCTACGGATGGAATGTTATTGAAGTGGCTGCGTTACCCAACGGCGATGTTAATCAAATCGCTCTGGAAAATGCGATGCTTAAGGTGCAAAGTGAAAAAAGTAAACCATCTTTGATTCGTCTAAAGACTGTAATCGCATGGCCAGCACCAAAAGCCCAAGGAACTGCAGAATCACACGGATCAGCGCTAGGGGCTGGCGAAATAGCAGCCACCAAAATTGCGCTCGGTCTTGATCCTGACAAATCTTTCGATGTTCCTGATTCAGTCTTAAAACATTCTCGTAAAGTTTTGGAGCGCGGTGCAGCGCTAAAAACACAATGGGATAACGAATTAGCGACTTGGACAAAGTCGAATCCAGAGAAGAGTGAACTGCTAAAGAGATTGCAATCTCGCGAATTACCAAATAATTGGGAGAAAGTAATTCCAACATTTGAAAGTGGAAAAGATCTAGCAACTCGCGCAGCTTCTGGAAAAGTAATCAATGCGATTGCTGGTGTGCTACCAGAATTTTGGGGCGGGTCTTCCGATCTTGCTGGTAGCAATAACACCAGCATCAATGGTGGCGGTTCATTCTTGCCGGCCACTAGCAAGATGAAAGACGCCACTCCATATGGACGAATCGTGCACTTTGGAATTAGAGAACATGCAATGGGTGCAATTCTTAATGGAATTGCGTTACATGGTTTAACCCGCGCTTTCGGTGGAACCTTCCTGGTATTTAGTGATTACATGCGTGGAGCAGTTCGACTAGCGGCGCTTATGAATATTCCATCAATCTTTATTTGGAGCCATGACTCAATTGGCTTAGGTGAAGACGGCCCTACACATCAACCAGTTGAACATATTGCATCGCTTCGATTGATTCCCAATTTAGCAATTGTCCGTCCCGCAGATGCGAACGAAACCGCAATCGCTTGGCGTGAAATTATTACCCGCAATAAACCAGTCGGCCTCGCGCTATCAAGACAGAATCTTCCGGTCTTTGAACGTTCAGCTTCAAATAGTGCTGATGGCGTAGCCAAAGGTGCTTATGTAATTGCAGAGCCAAAAAGCGCGCTCGAGGTCATTCTGATAGCAACCGGATCAGAAGTCCATGTCGCTATTGAAGCTTCAAGAATTCTTGCAGAGCAGAACATATCGGCTCGCGTAGTAAGTGCACCATGCTTAGAGTGGTTTGAAGAACAGAGTGATTCCTACAAGGAGAGCGTTCTTCCAAAAAACTTAAGGGCAAGAGTAAGTATTGAAGCTGGCGTTGGCGCCGGCTGGCAAAAATATGTTGGCGACAACGGCGAAATAATTAGCCTAGAACATTTCGGTGCATCAGCGTCGGCCGGATCCTTATTCAAAGATTATGGATTCACTGCAGAGAATATTGTTCTAGCCGCTAAGCGAACTATTGCTAGGGCTTAAATGATTGAGCTTTCTGGACCAGTTATAAATAAATTCGACGGTGAGAGCGCAGTTGCAAAAGATCTAAACTTAATCGCAGCAAAACTCGCAGCTAAGGACTCAATGCTATGGGGCGCGGCTGCCGAAGCTGAAGCAAGAGTTCGTCTGAACTGGATTGATTTACCACACGCTAGTCGCGATCTACTCCCCCAACTTGATGCCTTAAGTGCCTGGGCTCGTTCAAATAACTTAAGTCACTTCATCCTTTGTGGGATGGGTGGTTCATCTCTTGCACCAGAAGTTATTGCAAAGACATTTGGCAAGAAATTAACGGTTTTAGATTCAACCGATCCAGAGCAGATCAGATTAGCGATACCAACAAACCTGAAGGAGGCCCTCGTAATTGTAGGTTCTAAATCTGGTTCAACAATTGAAACCGCATCACAGAAAGCCTTCTTTGAAAAGTTATTTATTGATGCGAAAATGAATCCGAAAGATCATATGGTTGTCGTAACCGATCCGAATTCACCACTTGACGTTTCAGCACGTGCCTCGGGATTCCGCGTCGTAAATGCAGATCCAAACGTGGGCGGACGATTCAGTGCTTTGAGTGCATTCGGCCTAGTTCCTGCAGCAATAATGGGCGTAGATGTTTCAGTTCTACTTGATGATGCAGAAATGGCTTCACGGACATTTACTCAGCCAAATTCGTCTGCCATAAAAATTGCAACTCTAATTTTTGAACAGACCGAGCAAAACTTTTCTCTGCATGATCGTCGTTCTAATGTTCCAGGTATTGGTGACTGGATTGAGCAACTCATTGCAGAATCAACCGGTAAAGATCAAAAAGGTAGGTTGCCTGTAGTCGTTGAGTCGGATAAATCAAAAGTGTCTGGTGAAGCTCTATCAATTGGATTCGGAGATAGTCAGTCAGATTTGAATGTAACGGCGTCACTTGGTGAACATTTCATTCTCTGGGAATGGGTGACCGCGCTTATCTGTCGGGCGCTAAATGTTGATCCATTCAATCAACCGAATGTAACTGAGGCGAAAAATCGAACCGGGAAGTTGTTGGAAGAGTTACGTAGCGGATCTCAATCTCAGACTAAACCTATCTGGGAAAGTAGTTCATTCGCGGTTTATAGTGATTCCAGTGCTACTCAACTTACCGATGTTTTGAAGGATTTGATTTCCAAATCAGGTAAATACCTTGCAATCATGGCCTATTTAAATCGGGAAGCAGATTTTGAGATTCTTCGATTACGCGAAGCGTTAGCCAAGAAGAGCAATGTCGGTGTCACATTTGGTTGGGGTCCAAGATTCTTACATTCAACTGGACAGTTTCATAAAGGTGGGGCGCATAATGGAGCTTTCCTACAAATTACTGCAGATTGTGAAACCGATATTGCAATACCTGGACAAACTTTTACCTTCAAAGAACTTTTAATGGCCCAGGCAATCGGAGATGGCCAAGCACTTTCCGCTCGCAACTTACCAATGATCAGAGTTCACCTGAAGAATCGCAAAGCGGGAATTACCGAATTACTTGAAGCTGTAGAAAAAATCTAAAGCTTTTAATCTTCACCACGTAAACGAGCTAGGGCATCTTCTAAAATCTTCTTTGATTCAGCTTCAGTTCGTCGCTCTTTGACATAAGCTAAATGTGTTTTATAAGGCTCGTTCTTGATTGGCATTGGTGGCTTATCTTTATTTAGGCCTGCTGGGTAGCCGCAACGTGGGCAGTCCCAAATCTCTGGAATTTGAACTGTTTCGTCTTCAGCAAAAGAGGGACGAGTCTCATGGCCTTGAGCACAATAATAAGAAACTCGGAAACGAGCAATGGCATCGCCACGCTCTGCTTC
>CANLEG010000037.1 GCA_947489605.1 Actinomycetota bacterium | reverse complement strand
GCGCAGTATCTTGGAATCAAGCGTTACGCAGGACAGATTGTTAAGAGCGGAGAAATCTTGGTTCGCCAACGCGGAACAGTTTTTCACCCAGGACAAAATGTTGGTATCGGTAAAGACGACACACTATTTGCACTATCTGCAGGCGAAGTTGCTTTCGGTCGCGCTCGCGGTCGCAAAGTTGTAAACATCGTTCCCGTAGCCGTAGTCGCCTAACCCGCAGTTAATTTTTTGCGGGCCCGCGACATGCGGGCCCGCATTTTTATTTTTATTTCAAAATGAGAGGAGAAGTTAAATGGCAACATTCGTTGATCGTGTAACTCTCCATGCATCTGCCGGCAGTGGTGGCGATGGTTGCGTCTCAATTCACCGCGAAAAATTCAAACCACTTGGTGGCCCAGATGGTGGTAACGGCGGTCGTGGTGGCGATGTAATTCTTATCGTTGATCAAGACACAACAACACTTTTAGATTTTCACCATTCACCACATCGTCGCGGAACCAACGGTTCACTTGGTTACGGCGATTACTGCAATGGCAAAGAGGGTAAAGATTTAATTCTTCATGTGCCAAATGGAACAGTTATTAAAGATTCAACTGGAACTGTGCTTGCTGATTTAGTTGGATTTGGAACGCGCTTCATTGCTGCACAAGGTGGCAAAGGTGGACTCGGTAATGCTGGTCTTGCTTCATCAAAGCGTCGTGCACCAGGGTTCGCACTTAAAGGTGAGCCAGGTGAAGAGCGCACACTTACTCTTGAATTAAAGAGCGTTGCAGATATTGGTTTAATTGGTTTTCCTTCTGCTGGAAAATCTTCATTGATTGCATCTATCTCATCTGCAAAACCAAAGATTGCGGACTACCCATTTACAACACTTGCGCCAAACCTTGGTGTTGTTCAAGCTGGAGATACGCGCTTCACTGTTGCAGATGTTCCAGGACTTATTCCAGGAGCTTCAGAAGGTAAAGGTCTTGGCCTCGAATTCTTACGTCACGTAGAACGTTGCGCTGCACTTGTGCATGTTCTTGACTGTGGAACTCTAGAAACAGATCGCGATCCAGTTAAAGATTTCGACATTATTGAAGAAGAACTTTCACACTACGGTGGACTTTCAGAGCGCCCACGTTTAATTGCGCTAAACAAAGTTGATTTACCAGATGGAAAAGCGATGGCCGATATGGTGCAACCACTTTTAGAAGCACGCGGTTATCAGGTTTATCAAATTTCTGCCGCATCACATATTGGTTTAACTGAACTTAACTATGCGATGGCTCGCATTATTCAAGAGGCTCGTAAGGCAGAAGCACTTGTCGAAAAAGCGCGAATTGTGTTGCGCCCTGTTGCTGTTGGAAATTCTGGATTCACAGTTACTGCGAACACTGATGGTTCATTCACGGTTATTGGAGATAAACCAGTTCGCTGGGTAAAGCAGACAGATTTTGGCAATGCCGAAGCAATTGGTTATTTAGCAGATCGACTTGCAACGCTAGGCGTTGAAAAAGAACTATTTAAAAAGGGTGCAAAGGCAAAAGATGAAGTTCGAATTGGTGAAGGCGATAACGCCGTCATCTTCGATTGGGAACCTTCTATTGAAGCTGGCGCCGAATTACTTGCTGGTCCTCGTGGTGGCGATCTTCGTTTGGAATCACCATGGGCTGGTCGTTACATTGAAGATTTAGTGGATGATCAATTAAGCGAAGATGAAATTGCAATGCAATGGGAATACAACACCGAAAATCCAAAAGATCCACGGGTAGTTGTGGAAGCGATTTCAGAGGATAAGTAATGGATGCCAAACGGATAGTTATAAAAGTCGGTTCTTCGACGTTGACTGGTGATGCTGGAACTTCATTAAACGGCAGCGCAGTAACAAAATTAGTTGATGTTGTTGCGAACCTAAAAGGGCAAGGCAAAGAGGTAATTATTGTTACTTCAGCGGCAATTGCTGCCGGCATGGCACCACTTGGTTTAACCGAGCGCCCAACAGATCTTGCAACCCAACAAGCATCGGCTTCAGTTGGCCAAGGATTGCTTATTGCTAAATACAGCGCTGAATTCACACGTCACAACATCGTTGCTTCACAAGTTCTTGTGACTGGCGATGACTTATCGCGAGACTTACATAAAGAGAATGCTAAGCGCACCCTACTTAGACTTCTTGAACTTGGTGTTGTCCCAATCATTAATGAGAATGATTCAGTTGGAACTGAGGAGATTCGCCTTGGCGATAACGACCGCTTAGCCGCTCTTGTACTTCAACTTATCGGCGCCGATCTACTTGTTCTAGTTTCAGATATTGATGCACTTTATGATGCGCCACCAACTCAGGCAGGCGCAAACCGAATTGCTAAGGTTACAAACTTTGCAGATTTGGCGGACATTGAAATAGGTGGAGTGGGTTCTTCAGGCGTTGGCAGTGGGGGAATGGTTACCAAGATTCAGGCCGCTGAGATTGCAACATCAAGTGGTGCCAGCATGCTGCTTACAGATTTAGCCCACGTGGAAGATGCACTTGCCGGAAAAGATGTAGGAACGCTTTTTACATCTAACTAAGTTCTAATTTAATTTGTTTGAAACTCCAAGCAAGACATTTGCAGTCGCAACATCTTCATCTTGTCCCGTTGGAATATCTGAAAGCTTAACAATTACGGTTCGGGTTTTCGGATTCATGAAAATATATTGTCCATGCAACCCTTCAGCCTGGCTGATGCCTGGGAATGGATGCCAGACAAATGCACCATATCCCCAATCGTCATCAAGTGTTGTAACTGGTGTTGTCATCCGCTTTAACCATACTGGGTCAATGATTTGTTTTGCCCCAGCTTGGCCACCATTAATTACTGCTAAACCAACGCGGGCATAATCTCTGGCAGTTGCATTGAAACAGCAGAATGTTTTCTCGGTTCCGCCAACACGATCAACGTTCCAAGTAGCTGGATACTTTGCCCCAATTGGTTTCCAAACATTTTCACTAAAGTAATCGGCAATAGTTGTTCCAGTGATTGCTTTAATAATCATTCCGATCATCATGGTATCTACGCTTCGGTATTCAGATTTAGAACCGGGCTCAAAAGCCATTTTTCGATTGTTCTTCATAAACCAATCAAGGTCAGTTGTGGCATACATCTGCGCAATTGCAACGCCCCATCCTGCTGGTCCGGTTGGATAATTATCGGAAACGCCAACACCGCTCTGCATATCTAGGAGCGACTGCACCGTAACTCGGTCAAAAGAAGTACCAGTCTTTAACTCTGGGAAATACTTGATAAAGGTATCGCTCTCTTTTAACTTACCTTGCGCAATTAGCTGACCAGCAATAATTGAAGTCATTGTTTTTGCTACGGAGTAAGAAGGAAGTTGTGAAGATTCGCTAAAGCCGGTTTTGTAATACTCGTAAGTGATTACGCCATTTCTTACTAATAAAAAGGCATTGGTGTTCGTGCGATCTAAGAAATCTTGCCATTTAATTTGCTTGCCTTTCCAGGCAACAGTTTCAGGTGTTGCTTCAGTGCTTGTAGGCCAAGCAATTGGATTAGTGGAGGGATCAATTGTGTGCCAAGGCATCAGGGTGGGAGTTTTGGATGCAGGTGCTAATCCCAGTTTTACTGTGGCTATTGGATTTGGATAATGAACAAATCTTAAAAAGCCGGTAAGGAGAACAGCCAAAGCGACTAGAACAATTACGGTATTTCGTAGCACTCGCAATAAACGTCTCATGAGAGAAGGGTAGAAGGCTCTAGGCTAGGAACATGGAAGCCACCGCGATGATTGCCGAATTAGCTGATAAAGCCCGCCTGGCTGCTCGCACACTTATCGCAGCAAATGATGGCGATCGAGTTGAAGCACTCAATCGAATTGCAGATGAATTAAGTGCAAGTGAAATTGAAATCTTGGCAGCAAATGCAAAAGATATGGAAAATGCCGCCCGAGATGGCATGGCTGAATCGATGCAAGATCGACTTCTATTAACAGCAGCACGCGTTGCAGGTATGGCAGATGGCGCAAAACAGGTTTCAAGAATTCCAAGCCCACTTGGAAAAACTTTGCGTGAAAGCACCTTAGAAAATGGTTTACATCTAAAGCAGGTTACCGTTCCATTTGGTGTTGTCGGAATGGTTTATGAAGCGCGGCCGAATGTAACTGTTGATGCCGCCGTGATTTTATTAATGTCAGGCAACGCAGCACTTCTACGAGGATCTTCAAGTGCAGCAAATAGCAACGAAGTCTTAGTAACCGTGATGCGCCGAGCGCTAGTGAAAACAAATATTTCACCAGATGTAATTCAATTAGTGCCATCTCATGATCGATCTACGGTTAATGCCTTATTACATGCCCGAGGAAAAGTAGATCTCGTAATCCCACGGGGAAGCGCCGCATTGATTCGTACAGTTGTTGATGACTCAACCGTTCCAACAATTGAAACTGGAGCTGGTGTCTGTCATGTTTACGTTGATTCGGATGCTGATTTAGCCAAGGCTCTTCCAATAGTTATGAATTCCAAGACTCATAGACCAAGTGTTTGTAACGCAGCAGAAACACTTCTAGTTCATGAAAGCGTTGCTGCGCAATTTCTGCCAAATGCACTGGCAACTTTGCGCAGCGCA
>CANLEG010000036.1 GCA_947489605.1 Actinomycetota bacterium | reverse complement strand
ACACTTCCAAATGGGATGGAAACAGTTGTTGGCGAACGTGGACATCGTTTATCTGGGGGCGAAAAACAGAGGCTAGCGATTGCACGATTACTTCTGAAGCAACCTCAAATTGTTGTATTGGATGAAGCTACGGCTCATTTGGATTCAGAGAATGAGGCGCTGGTCCAGGAAGCACTTAAGAGTGCACTGGCTGGCAGAACAAGCATTGTGATTGCGCATCGGCTCTCCACTGTTGTGCTCGCAGATCAAATATTGGTTATTGAAAATGGTCGCGTTGTTGAATCGGGCAGACACGATGAACTCGTAGCTAAAGGTGGTTTATATTTCGATCTTTACCAGAGACAATCTCTTGGTTTCGCGGAAGAGCAAAACTCGTCCGATTAATGCGAGGGCAGCAAAAGCAAGCCACTGCAACGCGTAGGCATAGTGCGGGCCATTAGTTAATTCGGGTAACTCAATCTTTGTCAGAGGCTCAATATTTCCATCATCGCTAGGAAGTAAATCTAAATAGTAAGGTTTTGCATCAACGCCTTGAAGCTTGGCGATTGATTTTGGTTTCTCTGCTTCAACTCGGGTAACAAAGAAGGAGCCCTGTAATTGCCGGCTTAAGTTCTCAGAACGAATACGCGCAGTTATTTCAACTTCACCTGCAACGGCGGGAGTAACTTTTGGCGGAGTTGCCGCATTGGGGCCAGCTGCCACCCAACCTCGGTCAACCCAGAAATTCTCGCCCCCATCGCTTTTAAAAAGTGTTAATACTTCAAAACCAAATTTGCCTTCGTAGTATCTATTGCGAACCAGCTCTTGATTCACCTGCGAGAAGCTGCCAGCTATTTTTATGGTGCGCCACTGATTTGCAACTGGATCTAAATTCTCAATGTCGGATAAGGCCAGCGTCGGAAGTTCCAAATTCTGAGCAATAATTTTATTAGTTTGGGATTGACCAGAACCTCGCGCGAATTGCCACTGTGAGGCAAACAAGCACCCGGCAATTAGAAGTAGCGCGACAAAAGTTTGTAGCAGAGACATTGGACTAATGAATCGCTTCACCCGTTATTCGGCTCCAAGTTCCTTGATTTTGCTCGCGAATGTAGCGGTATTTCCTTTTATAGTTTCGCGCCCTGCATTCGCGACAATGACTGCAATGTATGGAAGAACTACGGCTCCGAATAATGCGATCCATCGATAAGGGCTTGGCAAGATAACTGCGAGAATGAAACACAAAGTTCTAATCATCATGGAGATAAAGTATTTCCGAGCTCGAGAAGACTGGTCTTTTGAAAGTGGTTGCCCAACATTTGAAATCGATGCGGATACCGTTTTTTTGGGTAGATCAGGTGTTGCGTCCATAGGACAACTCTAAGGGGGAGAGCCAAATATTTCGCTTCAGCAGCAGTGTAAAGATATGGCTACGCAGGAGTAACAGGTAAGTTTCTCCCATGACATCTGATTTGAAAGTTGCCTTAATTACTGGTGGCAATCGCGGAATAGGTCTAGCAATTGCTAATAAATTTAAAGCCGATGGTTACCAAGTGGTTGTTACTTATCGATCAGGAAATCCGCCAGCTCATTTCGACGGTGTAGTGATGGATGTAACCGACTCCGAGAGTGTTAATGCTGGAATTGCTACGATCGAAAAAAAATATGGGCGGATAGATGTACTTGTTGCGAATGCTGGAATCACTAAAGATGGCCTGGTTATGCGGATGAGTGATGCTGATTTTGATTCGGTGATTGATACCAATTTGAATGGTGCGTTCCGTGTTGCCAGAGCATGCACAAGAGGAATGATGAAGCAAAAATCTGGCCGAATGATTTTCATTGGTTCAGTCGTAGGAATGTTGGGTTCTGCGGGACAAGTGAATTATGCGGCCACAAAAAGTGGGTTGATTGGTATGGCTAGAAGTTTTGCGCGTGAACTTGGAAGTCGTGGAATTACTGCGAATGTTGTTGCCCCAGGATTTGTTGACACTGATATGACTTCAGTTTTGGATGAAACTCGGAAAGCTGAAATTGTCGCGGCGGTTCCACTTGGCCGATTCTGTAGTGCTGATGAGATTGCGGGAGTTGTTGCATTTTTGGCTTCGCCAGAAGCTGCTTATATTAGTGGCGCAGTTATTCCAGTTGACGGCGGTTTAGGAATGGGGAACTAATGGGAATTTTAGAAGGCAAGAACATATTGGTAACCGGAGTTCTCACCGAATCTTCCATCGCCTTTCATATTGCTCGTATTGCACAAGAAGAGGGAGCGAATGTTCTCCTTACCTCCTTTGGGCGAGCGTTAAGTATCACGACAAGAATTTCTGCGAGATTGCCTAAACCAGCCCCGGTTCTTGAACTGGATGTCACTAGTGTCGAGCACTTAGATCGTTTAGCATCCTTAGTAAAAGAACATTTCCCTCATTTAGATGGCGTGGTTCACTCAATCGGTTTTGCACCTGAAGCTGCGCTCGGCGGTAATTTTCTAAATACCGCTTGGGAAGATGTAGCAACAGCGGTTCACGTATCAACATTCTCCTATAAATCCCTAGTGATGGCTTGCAAACCGCTCTTTCGCAAGGAAGAAGGCGCAGCAATTGTTGGCTTAACATTCGACGCAACAGTTGCGTGGCCTAAATACGACTGGATGGGTGTTGCTAAAGCAGGGCTTGAGTCCGCGAATCGATATCTCGCTCGTGATTTAGGTGGCGAGAATATTCGCTGTAATTTAATTGCGGCGGGTCCTATAAAGACTATGGCTGCAAAATCGATTCCGGGATTTCAAGAATTCGAAGATGTTTGGAATTCGAAGGCGCCACTGGCATGGGATGTTGCAGATCCAATTCCGGCAGCCCAGGGCGCAGTTGCCCTGCTCTCGCCATTTTTCCCAAAAACCACCGGGGAGATCATTCACGTAGACGGCGGAGTTCACGCGATCGGAAGCTGATTTCTGGTTACAGAGATCCTGGGGTAACCTTGCGCAATCAAGTGGAGCTAGTCGCTCCCACCTTCATTGCTTCGGCGAGCAGGTCATTACAGGTTTTTAAACCTGCATTTGCGACTGTCTCCGCCTGCTTCACAAGAAGCGATTTACCAGGGAGGGGAAGTTATCAGCACTGAGCCAAGAATCAACGATCGGATTCGCGTTCCGCAAGTTCGTCTGATTGGTTTTTCCGGTGAACAAGTAGGCGTCGTCGATATTGATACTGCATTAAAAATGGCAGATGAAGTCGGTTTAGATCTCGTTGAAATTGCACCAGAAGCCCAACCTCCAGTTTGTAAAGTGATGGATTTCGGTAAGTACAAATACGAAATCGCACAAAAAGCTCGTGAGGCTAGACAGAACCAAACACATATTATTGTTAAAGAAATGCGACTACGACCAAAGATCGAGCCACATGATTACGAAACTAAGAAGACACATATTGAACGTTTTCTTAAGGGTGGCGACAAGGTGAAGGTGACAATTCAATTCCGTGGACGTGAGCAAGCCAGACCGGAAATCGGTTATCGCTTACTCATGAAACTCGCAGAAGAATTATCAGAAGTAGCTTTTGTTGAATTCGCGCCAAAGCAAGAGGGCCGAAATATGACAATGGTTTTAGGAACGAATGTTAAGAAGGGCCAGTCAGTTTCGCAGCAGAAAGCCGCGAAGGTTGCTAGCCGAAAGAAAGAAGTAGTAGAAGAAGTAACAGAAGTTTAAAAGTTTTAGTAAACAACTAACTGGGAGGTTAGCGAATGCCAAAGATGAAAACGCATAGCGGAGCAAAGAAGCGGTTCCGTTTAACAGGAACTGGCAAGGTCATGCACGAACGTGCAGGAAAGCGCCACCTTCTTGAACACAAGTCATCTCGCGTAACACGTCGTCTTAGCGGCGATTCAGTAGCTAAGGCACCAAACTCATTCACCGCCAAGCGCATGCTCGGCTTGAAGTAACAGGAAGGAATAAACCATGGCAAGAGTAAAACGTGGCGTTCACGCCGCAAAGAAGCGTCGCACAACACTTGAGCGCGCAGCCGGATATCGTGGTCAACGTTCCCGTCTGTTCTCAAAAGCTAAAGAGCAAGTAACTCACTCACTTGTTTATGCATTCAACGATCGTAAAGATAAAAAAGGTGACTTCCGTCGGCTTTGGATTCAACGCATCAATGCAGGAGTACGTGCAAATGGAATGACTTACAACCGTTTCATTCAAGGTTTGAAGAGTGCTGGCGTTGAAGTTGATCGTCGCATTCTCTCCGAGCTCGCAACTAACGATCCAGCTGCTTTTGCTGCTTTAGTTGAAGTAGCTCGCAAGCACGTTGTAAATGCCTAATAACCAAATTACGAGCCTTCATTCTCCTCATGTAGAGAGAGTGAAGGCTCTTTTGGGTTCTCGTGGCAAGAAGGTACGTCAGACCGAAAAAGAATTTATTGCAGATGGAATTCAAACAGTTAGAGAAGCGCTAACAAGTTCGTTCGCGGATGCTCCTGAACTCATCAATCTTTACGTTACTGAAAAAGGTTTCGCCAAATTAGAAGAAGAGATTTCGTCAGAGATTCTGGTTGATGCACCAATAGTGCATGTTTCTGATGAAGTTATGGCGGAGATGGCGGACACAGAATCTCCTCAAGGTATTTTGGCACTCTGTAAATTCACTGAAATTACTCTTTATAAGATCAAACAGCGCGAAGCCAAAAAAATCGCTTATTTTTGGGAGATCCAAGATCCTGGCAATTCTGGAACTGTAATTAGAACTGCCGAGGCACTTGGATTCGATGCCGTTGTTTTTTCAAAGAATAGTGTTGACGTTTATGCGCCAAAAACAGTTCGTGCGACTGTGGGTGCGCTTTGGCATATTCCCGTTGTCGAGAATGTGGCAGTTGAAGAGTTAATGGAATTCGCAACGGCTGAAGGCTTTTACACAATCGCTCTTGCTGGCGATGGTTCAGGAACAATAATTGATCTGCCGAAAAGCGAAAAAACAATTCTTATTTTTGGCAATGAAGCCCGCGGGCTTCCTGAGGTTGTAGGCGTTGATTCTCGAGTTGCAATTCCCATGAAGGGGAAATCGGAAAGTTTAAATGTGGCAAGTGCCGCTGCAATCGCCATGTTTGAGGTTGGAATTCGGTAGGATTTACGGATTATGACGCTCAACGTTGCTGATGTTACCGAAGGCGTTAAAAGCGCTCTTGCTGCAATAGCGGGCGCGAAAGATCTTGCAGAATTAAAGATAGTTAAAACTGAACACTTGGGGGACAAGTCAGCCCTCTCTAAAGCCAGCCAATCTCTTGGAAAAATTGCTCCTGAAGAGAAAGCGCAGTTCGGCAAAATTGTTGGTGCCGCGAAGGCAGAAGTAACAACTGCGTTTGATGGAAAAATTTTGGAATTAGAGATAGCCAGAGATGAGAAGATTCTCGCCGAAGAACGCGTAGATGTTTCGTTGCCAGCCACAAAATTGCCTAAGGGTGGGCTTCATCCGCTAACGATTTTAACAAACGAGATCTCAGATCTTTTCATTGGCCTCGGATATCGAGTAGCTGAAGGGCCAGAGTTAGAAGCGGAATGGCTTAATTTTGATGCGTTAAATATTCCGGCAGATCATCCGGCGCGTACAATGCAAGATACTTTCTTTATTGAACCTGTCGACTCGAAACTGGTTCTTCGCACGCATACTTCACCAGTTCAAATTCGAACAATGTTGGAGAACAAACCTCCGATCTATGTTATCTGCCCAGGT
>CANLEG010000035.1 GCA_947489605.1 Actinomycetota bacterium | reverse complement strand
CGCACGACGTGGCCGTCCATTAGAAGATGTCGCACCAGCAGCAATCGCTCGTGCCGTAGCAGCATCGGTAGGTGCATAATGCCTCGTTTAAAAGTTACGCAATTACGTTCAAAGGTTGGCGGTCGTCCAGAACACCGTGAAACTTTACGTTCACTAGGTCTAAAAAGAATCGGTGATGTTGTGGTTAAGGAAGATCGTCCGGAAATTCGCGGAATGGTCGTCGCTGTTCGCCACCTCGTCAAGGTTGAGGAGGTTGAATAACAATGGTGCTAAAAGTCCATCATCTACGCCCAGCTCCCGGAGCTAAAAAATCACGTACTCGTAAGGGTCGCGGAGAAGCTTCAAAGGGAAAGACTGCAGGTCGTGGCGGTAAGGGAACTCGTGCCCGTAACAAGGTTCGCGCAGGTTTCGAAGGTGGTCAACTACCTCTCGTAATGCGTCTTCCAAAGCTACGTGGTTTCAAAAACCCAGAGCGCACTGAATATCAGCCAGTAAACGTTTCAACAATCAATGCACTTTATCCAAAGGGTGGCGCTGTCACTGTTGCGGATCTAATTGCAAAGGGTGCTGTTCGCGATGGCTTTCCAATCAAGGTTCTTGGTAACGGAGAAATTTCAGTCAAGGTTACTGTCGAAGCTCATGCGTTCTCATCTTCAGCATCTGAAAAGATTGCTGCTGCTGGCGGATCAGCTAAGAAACTTTAAATCCAAATTTATTATTAGGTTAGAAGGAGAAAATCATGCTCTCAGCATTTGGTAAGGCGTTTAAGACGCCAGATCTGCGTAGAAAGATTTTCTTTACTCTTTCCATCATGGCTTTATTCCGTTTTGGTTCAATTGTTCCAACGCCAGGCGTTTCATATGAGAATGTTCAACTCTGTTTAAATCAAGCAGATAATGGTGGTCTATTCGGTCTGATCAACTTATTCTCTGGTGGAGCGCTTTTACAGCTCTCGGTTTTTGCGCTCGGAATCATGCCTTACATCACTGCATCAATCATTGTTCAACTTTTAACAGTTGTAATTCCTCGTTTTGAAACTCTAAAAGCTGAAGGACAATCAGGAACTGCAAAACTTACTCAGTACACACGTTACTTAACTGTTGGACTTTCAATTCTGCAATCAACTGGTTTGGTCGCAGTTGCAAGAACTCCAGGACGTTTATTTAGTGGTTGCTCATTTCCAATTATTCCGGATACAACATGGCCAAGAATTATGACTATGGTTTTTGTTATGACCGCTGGAACCGCAGTAATCATGTGGCTTGGAGAGCTAATCACTGATCGCGGTGTTGGTAATGGAATGTCAATCTTAATTTTCACATCTATTGCAGCACAATTCCCAACTCAACTTTGGTCAATCAAACTTCAAAAGGGTTTGTTTGCATTCCTTTTCGTAACCGGAGTTGGAATTCTTGTAGTTGCAGCAGTTGTATTCGTTGAGCAAGCGCAGCGACGCATTCCGGTGCAATATGCGAAGCGCCAAGTTGGTCGCCAGTCATACGGCGGAACCAGTACATATATTCCAATCAAAGTGAACCAAGCTGGCGTAATCCCAGTAATTTTCGCCTCTTCACTTCTATATATTCCATCTTTGATTGTGAACTTCTCTGGAAGTTCTGCAAAGTGGGCTGTTTGGATTCAACAGAATCTAGTTACCGGTGATCATCCGATTTACATCATCGTTTACTCTGCAATGATTATTTTCTTTACTTATTTCTATGTTGCAATTACTTTCAATCCTGACGAAGTAGCTGAAAACATGAAGAAGTATGGTGGCTTTATTCCTGGTATTCGTGCCGGTCGTCCAACAGCAGAATATTTGCAATATGTGCTTTCTCGCATCACTGCGCCAGGAGCGCTTTACCTTGCCTTCGTTGCGATTATTCCAATCATCGCGCTGATCTTGTTCAACGCAACTCAAAACTTCCCATTCGGCGGAACTGCAATTCTTATTGTGGTTGGCGTTGGCCTCGATACTGCAAAGCAGATTGAGTCACAACTACAACAACGTTCATACGAGGGATTCCTTAAGTAATGCGCTTAATCCTGGTAGGTCCACCAGGTGCGGGTAAGGGAACACAAGCAGTTCAACTCGCATCACATTTTTCAATTCCACATATTTCTACTGGAGATATTTTCCGCCTAAATATTAAGGGTGAAACCAAATTAGGTTTACACGCAAAATCATTTATGGATGCCGGGAATTTAGTCCCAGATTCAGTAACAAATGACATGGTCGCAGATCGTCTAACTCACCCAGATGCTAAGAACGGTTTTCTTCTTGACGGGTACCCAAGAAACATTGGTCAAGCAGATTTCCTAAAAGAGAATCTAGAAAAATCAGGAACCCCGCTTGATGCCGTTCTTGAATTCAAATTAGAGAACGCGGAAATCATCAAACGTCTTGCTGGTCGCAGAGCTTGTCGAGGCTGTGGTGCAACTTCTCATGTAATTTTCGAAGCACCAAAAGTTGCTGGTGTCTGTGATTCTTGCGGTGGCGAGTTATATCAACGCCCAGATGATGCTGAAAATGTAATTGCAAATCGCCTTGCTGTGTATAGCGAACAGACCGAACCAATCATTAATTATTACAAGAGCGAAGGCTTGCTGAAATCTATTTCTGCAGTTGGCGAAGTATCAGAAATCGCAGCTCGCGCAATCGCAGCCCTGAAGTAGCAACCATGGCAATCCAGATTAAAACTTTAGATCAGCTCAAGCTGATGCGCAAAGCGGGTCTAGTTGTTGCCCAAAGCCTTGAATTAATGCGTGCAGCAATCGTGCCCGGTGTAACTACAAACGATTTAAACAAAATAGCAATAAAGATTTTGGCCGATAACAACGCAAAATCTAATTTCCTTAACTATCACGGATTTCCCGCAGTTATTTGTGCATCTATAAATGATGAAATTGTGCACGGTATTCCCAACGACCGCCCAATAGAAGATGGCGATGTAGTTTCAATTGATTTTGGTGCAATTATCGAGGGCTGGCACGGTGATGCGGCGTTCTCTGTCATTGCGGGAACCAAAGATTTAGACGATCAGAAACTTCTTGATACCTGTGAAGAATCAATGTGGCGGGGGATTGCAGCCGGAAAATTAGGCGCAAATTTAACTGATATCTCTTTTGCAATTGAAGATTACATTCGTTCACAAGGAAAGTATGGAATCTTGCGCGAATATGGTGGCCATGGAATTGGCACCGAAATGCATCAAGAACCACATGTTTTAAACTTTGGTGCTGCTGGCATGGGCCCAGAATTAAAACCGGGGATTGCACTTGCAATTGAACCAATGATTACAAGAGGTTCACCCAAGACTAAAGTTTTAGCAGATGAGTGGACGGTGGTTTCTCAAGACGGAACACGTGGGGCGCACTTTGAACATTCTTTTGCAATTCTCGAAGATGGAAAGCCATTCGTTTTAACAGCAACTGATGGTGGCCGTGAAAAACTTGGCTCACTCGGGATTGAAATCTCTAATTTACTTTAATTTCTAAACCATCAATCCAGACGCTCTTGATTTTTACTTCATTGGATTCAAATGGGCTCTTATTTAAGATTACAAAGTTAGCCCGCATACCCGATTCAAGTTTTCCTATTTCTGACTCACTAAATAACTGATAGGCCGCGTTTGCCGTGTAAGCGGTAAGAGATTCCTCAAGAGTTATAGCCTCATTAACATTCCATGGCTGGCTCTTGGATTCTGGAACTTTTCGAAGGACTGGAATGAAAATTGCATCCAGCGGTTTATGGCTCGTTACTGGCCAATCGCTGCCAAAACTTATCTTGGTCTCTAAATCCAGAAGAGTGCGCAATTGGTATTGGCGATTATTTCGTTCACTACCAATTCGAGGTTCAATAAGCTCTTTATTCATTGGATCTAAGTAAGTCCAGAGTGGTTGGAAATTGGCAATCACATCTAATTGTTTAAATCTTGATAGATCAGTGGGTTCAATTAATTGGGCATGAACAATAACTGGGCGCCGATCCCAACTGGGATTAGTTTTTGTCATTGCTTCAATTATGTTTAGTGATTGCTTAATTGCGCCATCACCAATTGCATGAACATGTACCTGAAATTTCAGTAAGTCATAGGCTGAAAGTGCAGCAAGAAGATTCTCATCATCCCAAATCAATAGCCCAGTCGAATTTGGATTATCTAAATATGGATCGAGGATTGCTGCGGTTCCACTAGAAAGTGCGCCATCAGTCAAGAATTTAATTGTGTTTGCTTTTAGTCGATTTGGTTTGGGTAACTTAGAAATCTCGGCACGCATCTCTTGGATATATGCGACTTGTTCTTGCCAATTTTGAGGTGTAACCAAGAAGGCAAGATGCATTTCTATTGTGAGAGTGCCAGATTTTGCTGCTGCAATGTAGGCCTCGGCCATTGGTGGTTCAACCCAGCATTCAGTAGCAGTGGTTACACCAGCAGAAACTAATTCATCGCAGGCATACTTAATTGCGCGCAAGTCACTTTCAACGTTATCTGCTGGCGCATGTTTCAAGATTAAATCAAAGGCAATTGGTTCGCGAAGCGTTCCTTTTGGTGAACCATCCGCGCGCCTTGCAATAGTGCCGCCATCTGGATCTTTTGAGTTTGAATTAATACCAGCAATCTCAAGTGCTTTACTGTTCACCCAGATTGTGTGGTGATCAACTGCATGCAGTACAACGGGACGATCAGAAACAACTTCATCTAACCAATGTGCATCGAAATCCCCGCCAGAAATAATTGCAGCTTCATAAGCCCCGCCAATAATCCAACTTTCATTTGGATTTTCTTTCGCATATCTAGCAACTTCACTTTTAATTTCAGCAACTGATTGCAGATTGTTTACTCTTGGACCCCGTGCTTCACGGCCCGCAAAAATTGGATGCGCATGTCCATCGATAAATCCCGGCATGAGAAAGCCGCCATTTAAATCGATTACCTCGCCCTTCAATTTCAGGGCTTGCGATCCGGTCGATATGACCCGGCCATTTTCAATCGCTAGGCCCTCAAAGAGGCCTAATCCAGCGCTCCACACGGAGCCACCCTTAAAAATTATTCGCAATTTGCCACCTTCGGTTCAAGATTAGGAGTATAAGACCCGATTTCCTGATTTGGGGCTCCCGCCTTAGACTAACCCTCTGCCCAGAAATGGTCGGACCCCTGTTAATGAATTGAAATAGAGAAGTAGGTACTGCTTGGCTAAGAAAGACGGCGCAATCGAAATCGAAGGCTCCGTATCTGAAGCGCTACCAAACGCAATGTTTCGAGTTACGTTAACAAACGGACACGTAGTACTTGCACACATCAGCGGCAAGATGCGACAGAACTACATTCGCATCCTTCCCGAAGATCGCGTGATTGTAGAACTAAGTCCATACGATCTCACAAGAGGTCGAATTATCTATCGTTACAAGTAAGAAGGAGTAAGTCGTGAAGGTAAAACCTAGCGTGAAGAAGATTTGCGACAAGTGCAAAGTCATTCGTCGTAATGGTCGCGTAATGGTTATTTGCGACAACCTTCGTCACAAGCAACGTCAAGGGTAATAAAAAACTAAACGCGTGATGCGACTTAAGTATTAAAACACTTAAGACCTTTGGACCGAAAGGCCGAAGCCAAATCTAAAAAATTTGGGTGCATTGCGGAGGACCTTTCGGATAAAGAAAAAGGTAACGATATGGCACGTCTTGTTGGTGTCGATCTTCCCCGCGAAAAGCGGTTAGAGATTGCACTCACTTACATTTTCGGTAT
>CANLEG010000034.1 GCA_947489605.1 Actinomycetota bacterium | reverse complement strand
TTCACGTGAACATCTAAAGTTTTTGTATCTCCAAAATAATCACTGCCCCAAACCCGGTCGATTAACTGGGAACGTGTAAGCACGCGTCCGGAGTTGCGGACTAAGAATTCTAATAACTCAAATTCTTTAAGTGGGAATGCAATATCGGCACCATTAATGCTCACCTTGTGGCGTTCCACATCCATGCGAACCGGACCAGCTTCAAGAATTCCATCTTTAACTGAATCTTCTTCACCTTGGCGGCGAAGAACTGCGCGCACTCGAGCAATTAATTCCCGGGAAGAATATGGCTTTGTTACATAATCATCGGCGCCAAGTTCAAGGCCCACGACTTTATCTACCTCTGCATCTTTTGCAGTCAACATAATTATTGGCACGTTAGAACGAGTGCGAAGTTGGCGACAAACTTCGGTTCCAGATAAACCTGGAAGCATTAGATCTAGTAAAACTAAATCCGCACCATGACGATCAAATTGTTCGATTGCAGCTGGCCCGGTATCGGCGACAATTACCTCGAAACCCTCTTTGCCAAGCAAGTATGCAAGTGCGTCCGAGAATGAAGCTTCATCTTCAACTACAAGAATCTTGGTCATTTAATTGCCTCCGCGGCAGAGTTTGAGAGATTGTTTGTGTCATTTACAAGCGGTAGTCGAATCGTGAAAGTGCTTCCGGCACCTTCAACGCTCCAAACTGAAATATCGCCACCATGATTGGTGACAACATGTTTAACTATTGAAAGGCCGAGACCAGTTCCACCAGTGATTCGAGAACGCGCTGCATCTACTCGATAGAACCGTTCAAAAATTCGCTCTAAATCTTTCTCTGGAATTCCAATTCCTTGATCCGAAACCGAGATTTCACAAATACCGTCAGCTTCAGTCACAGCAATCGCAACTCTTGTGGCATCTGGGCTGTAATTTATTGCATTCTCAATAAGGTTGTGAATCGCCATAGTTATTTGATCACGGTCGCCATTAACAATTGCAGAATCATCATTGTTATAAACAATCTCAACTTTACGTGCTTCAGCATTCAATCTTGATTGATCAATGGCCTCTTTGATTGTTTCACTGATTGAAAATGGTTGGGCCCGCTTAAGAGGGTCATCATCTTGAAGGCGAGATAAGTTAATAATTTCTTGAACCAGTTCTGAAAGTCTCGATGCTTCAGATTGCATTCGATTTGCGAATCTTGTAATTGCTTCTGGATCATCACTTGCTCCAAGAACGGCTTCACTTAGAATCGAAAGTGCACCAATTGGAGTTTTTAACTCGTGTGAAATATTTGCAACAAAATCTCGGCGAATCGCATCTAGCCTTCGCATCTCGCTATCATCAAAAATTAAGATAACAATCAGGCCGTCATCACCGAGAAGTGAAACTCGGACTAGTAAATCGTGAGTTCCTGCACCGATAGGGCCACGTGGTAATTCCATAGTGACTTCTTGAGTTTTACCAGATCTGCGAGTAGCGCGAACCAAGCGCAACATAAATTCATTATTCAAATATTGATCGCGAATAATATTTAGAGTTGTAACACCATCAGAATGTTCAAGGACTACATCCCCATTGCCTAAAACAATATTTTCGGCATCGAATAACTTAAGTAAATCTAGAAGTGATTGCGGCAATAGCCCGGAACTATTATCTTGCTCGCCACCAGCAATTTGCTTGGTGTTCTTTTTATTGTTTCCAAAGATCCAGGACATGTTCTAATCGTAGAAGAGTTGGTGTATTCACCCGTACCAACCCCCCCAATATCGGGCTGGTAATTCCAATTCTTAACCTTTAGTTCAAGGCGCGTTCATGTCCATACGGCTTCGGGATGCCCACTCCCACTATTCTTAGCAAATGCGCAACGCCTTTCACGATGAACTAGATGGCATAGGAACAACCCTTCTGCAAATGACTGGGTTAGTGAAGATTGCGATGAACGATGCGACGTCCGCGCTTTTAACAGTTGACTTAACTACGGCCGAAAAAGTTATTGCCGCCGACAATGTTATTGATGACATTCAACATGAACTAGATGCGCGCACAATTAATTTGATGGCTCGTCAACAACCAGTTGCTTCTGACCTTAGGACTTTAGTTACATCACTGCGCATGAGCGCCGATCTAGAACGCATGGGAGATCTTGCACATCACGTTGCAAAGCAAGCCCGGATGCGTTATCCAAATAGTGCAGTCCCAGCAGAACTCGTACCAACTATCACAGCAATGGGACTAGTGGCAGATAAATTAATTGACAAGCTCTCTTCAGTTATGGAACATCGCGACACTGTGCGCGCTTTAGAAATTGAAACTGACGATGATGAGATGGATAAACTACATCGTGATCTAATCGGTATTTTGCTTGATGATGGCTGGCCACACGGAATTGAAACTGCAATCGATATGACCCTTCTAGGTCGTTATTACGAGCGCTTTGCAGATCATGCTGTATCTATTTCTCGCCGTGTTTATTTCTTAGTTACTGGCGAATACTCAACTAACTAATTTTTCGCGGGCTATTTTAAATATTTCAACAACTGAGAGAATCATGACCGCAGGAAGTAAATCAAAACTTCGCTTCAAAAACCATGGAAGTCCATTCGCTACCAACCATCTGATTTGAACAGATTTTTCTTTAACCGTTAGCTCGCCCTCTTCGGGCATCGACAGAGACCAGCCACGTTTTTGTAATTGAGTAGCAACTTCTCGGGCCAACTTCTTGTGTCCTAGTTCTCCAGGATGCATGCGGTCAATATGCCAATTACGCAGATTATGAACGTCTGGAATCTCTCGAGTCTTTATTAGGACTATCTCAAGCTCCTCAGCAATCGCTCGATAGACAACATTCACAGACTCAACACGTTTGCGCAAAATTCGCTTAACTAGCTTAGGAATTCTTAATAACTGATTTGGATCATGCAGTTCAACCATAATCACTTCGCTGCCCTGTTCCATAAGTTCTCGGCAAGTACGCAGAAGATTTTGGTGCAATTTTTGTGGGCTAAAGCCGTTGCGCAGTAAATCATTTCCGCCTGCAACAACGCCACAAATATCTGGTGAAAGTGCTTTTGCATTACTTAATTGAACGCCTGATACTTCATCTGATTTCGCACCAGGTCTCGCAAAATTTACATAATTAACTTCATCACGAAAACTATTTGCCAAATAATATGCCCAGCCCCGGAAAGTTCCATCTGGTGCTTCATCCCCCGTACCAAATGCGGCGCTATCTCCGATCACCGCAAAGGTTAGATTTGGCGCAACCTGTGCGGTACTCATTTAACTTGCCTTCGGTAACTCTAGATTTTTTAAATTGTTTGGTATTCCGTGAACTTCCAACATTCGATTAACAGTATTTTCCCAAGGCATCTCTTCGGCAACTTCTCGAGCGCGTAACCTTATTTTTCTTTTTCTAATAACCCTTTCAATCGCATCTGCAATCGAATCGTAATTATCATGCGCAGTTGCACCCGCATGTGTTTGCAAACCTTGAATTAAAAATTCACCTACAGCATTGGAATTTGAAGTTACAACAGGGGTTCCGGATGCCAAAGACTCCAATGCAGCAAGGCAGAAGGTTTCTAGCGGTCCGGGTGCTAGCGATACATCAGCACTAGCCAGAATGGCCGCGACTTTATTTCGATCTGCGATATATCCCAAAGTATCGATTGGATGTCCCTTTGCCATAGTGCGAAGTTCTTTCCACATCGGTCCCATACCCACTATTACTAATCTGGCATCAAGTCCGCGAGAACGTAATTCAACAAGGGCTTCGATGCTGCGCTGTGGCTCTTTCTCTTTTGATAATCGACCACAATGAACCAAGAGAATTTCAGCGCCCTTCAATAACTCTGTCCGCAATTCTTCAGATCTATTACTTGGATTGAATACTTTTAAATCCACACCTAATGGCACTTTAGTTAAGTTCTTAGTCTTAAGTGAGATAAATTCACGGGCTGCAAAATTGGTGGTTGCAATAATTTGATTAAAGTTTCTAGCAAACTTCTTATTGTGAAAGCTAACCAAAGTCTTACGAATTATTTCTGGAAGTGGCACAAAGCGCTTAGCAAGGCCTTCCAAAGTTTCGTGGCTAAATGCAACCGTCGGAACGTTATGGCGCTTGGCCCAACGTCCGATGCAATGCAAGGTAAATCGATCTGATACTTCTATCCGATCAGGTTTAAGTCTTGCTATCAACTTAACTAGCGCTCGATTATTTCGAATGAGTTGATACCCGCAACTGCCTGGCAAAATAATGCTTGGAACAGTAATTTTCTTGCCAAAGATTGTCTCTTCGATAAAAAGGCGAGTTCCTGGAACGATGAATACGAATTCGTGACCTTGGGCCAAATATCCCCGGCCAAGTTCGTGCATAGTGGTTTTGATTCCGCCTGAATTTGGACCATAAAAATTAGCTACATGCACAATTCTCATGCCACGCTCCCGTCTACATAGTTGTTACGGCTTATGAGTATTTCCTCGTAGTGGTTTATAAGTTGAGCATTGATGGTCGACCAAGTTCTGCTTAATACAGATTGACGTGCTTGAAGTGCCATGTTTGTCCGATCATTACGCATTTTGAAATGCAGAACTGCTGATTCAAGTTCATCAGGTCTATGAATATTTATTACGTAACCAGTCTTGCCATGACTTACTAAATCTGCTGGCCCACCTGTAGTTGGCACAATGCATGGAGTTCCAGATGAAAGCGCTTCCTGCACGGCTTGGCAGAAAGTTTCATTTGGTCCTGGGTGTATGAATAAATCTAAGCTTGCAAAGATTTCGGCTAAATCATTTCCATTCTTATGACCCATGAAGATGGCATTAGGTAATTCCTTCATTAATTTTTCCTTAGCAGGGCCATCTCCCGTGATGATTAAGAGATTGCTTGGATCGCGATCTATATATTTAAGATCGCTAATTCGCTTCTCTTTTGCCAAGCGGCCAACAAAACCAATAATCGTTCGCTTTCCTGTTGGATCCCAATATTTGCGAAGCGATTCGCTGCGCGCAATTGGATTGAATAGTTCATGATTGACGCCACGTTGCCACAAATAAACTTCAGGCACGCCTTGTGACTTCAATTCATAACATGCAGATCTAGATGGAGCCAATGTGCGATCAGTCTGTGAATGAATCTTTCCAACAAATTTTCTGAGTGAACTATGCGCAATATCAAAACCATAGTGACTCGCAAAGCCAGCCATATCTGTCTGGTAAACCGAGAGCGTAGGAATATCTAATTTCTTGGCAATCTTTGCCGCCTGCATGCCAAGGAGCATTGGTGATGCCAAGTGAATTACATCCGGTGAAAAACCATCAATTAAATGTTCGAGTCTGCGATTTGGCAATCCAATTGGCATGCCGATTGGAATTACGTTTTGAATAGGCAGTGCCGGAATTGTTTTTACTTTATGTCCGGCATACTCCTTCGGGGTTCCGGTGCTCTCTGGAACAATCACCAGAGCTTCGTGGCCACTAGCGCCAAGACTTTCAAGGATGCGAAGGACTGAATTAGTTACGCCATTAATCTGTGGCAAGAATGATTCTGTAACTATCGCTACCTTCATGGATAACAATATGAGGTTTAAAGCAATCCACAGCAGGTTCTAAGGGTTAAATGTCGCTGAACCTAAGGTTAATTATTGTTTACTATTTCTTTCCCTGATTCGCTACCGCTTCAATTGCAGACTTTGCTGCTTCTGGATCTAAGTATTCGCCGCCCTTTTTAATTGGCTTGAAGTTCTCATCGAACTCATAAAGAAGTGGGATTCCAGTTGGAATATTCACACCAGCAATCTCGGCATCGGAAATGCCATCAATATGTTTGACCATAGCTCGTATTGAATTTCCATGTGCTGTTACCAAAACAGTTTTGCCAGCGCTTAAATCTGCGGCTAGCTCGCCATCTATATACGGAACCATTCGATTAACGACATCTTTTAGACATTCGGTCTTTGGCAGACTTGAACCTAAATCCGCATAACGCGCATCGCCAAATTGTGAATACTTATCGTTGTCTTCAATCGGTGGTGGTGGCACATCAAAAGAGCGGCGCCACAATTGGAATTGTTCTTCGCCATATTGCGCCAAAG
>CANLEG010000033.1 GCA_947489605.1 Actinomycetota bacterium | reverse complement strand
AAGACTCCTCGGGCAGCTGCGCCCCAATCAGGTCCGGCCATGAATCCGGCGATTATGTAAGCGATAAAGCCGGCAGAGATAACAAAGAAAACCTTTTCAATCGTGCTAAACGAGTTACGTAATACTAAGAATGAAACTGCGATTGCTGCCACTGGTACCGAGACATATTTACTTAGTCCAAAAAGTTGTCCGGCTGCTGCAATTCCTGCAAACTCGGCAGTCATAGTTCCGATATTTGCTATTACCAATGCGCCGGCACTTAAAGTCCCAGATCTAGCTCCATACTTCTGGCGAATTAAACCAATCATTCCTTGGCGAGTAACGACACCAATTCGAGCTGCCAAATCATGCAGAACAATAAGCGCCAACATGGATGCAACTAATACCCAGAGCAGTTGGTAACCGTAATCGGCACCGAGAACAGAATAAGTTGTAATACCTGCTGGATCATTATCGGAAAGTCCCGCGATTAATCCAGGACCCATGACTGCAAGAAGTGCTGCTATCCGAATTTTCTTTGGTGAGAGTGTTGATTTATTTGCCATTACAACGCACCACTTCCTTGAGCAAAGCCTTGGGAATCTGATGTCGGTGCAAGAGCATCAACTAAATCATCCGCAAGAATTCGACCAACTGGTTTATTTTTCTCATCCACCACAATAATTGAAGATCCGCGGTTATTTGCAAATTCATCGATAACTTCATCTAGTCTGGTATTTATATTTACTGAAGTTGGATACGGCGGGCCCATGAGTGATGACAGTGTGGCGCTTGGCTTAGCGGCAACTAATTCGATAATTTGAATGTGATCAAGGAGCTTTCCCTTGGCATCAACAACAACTACACCATCTGAAATATCTCGCTCCCGGTGTTCAACCAGAAGGGCTAGCGCAGATGCAACGGTATCGGCTTCGTGTGTAATCAATATATGGGATGTCATGATTCCACCAGCAAGAGTTTCATCAAATTCAACAAGCTTACGTAGTTGCTTTGCAACCGGAACATCCATCTCCATGAAAATACTTTCCCGGTGATCGTCATCTAAATCACGGAGAACTTCAGCGCCTTCGTCAGGTTCCATTCGAGAAATGAGTTCAGCAGACCTTTGAGCAGAAAGACCGCGAAGTAAACCCTGCAACTCGTCATCTTCCATCTCTTCGAGTGCATCTGCTGCGAGATCTGGATCAAGCATTTCGATAAGTGCGTTTCGCTCGCGGCCCGCTAAATCTTCAATTAGATCCGCTAAGTCCGCAGGTCGAAGTTGGCTCAGAGCTGCGCGTGATTCAGTTGACCTTACAACTCCGGTTCCGTGTGCAAGAGATGCAACGTTTGCCCAATCAATTACATGTTCTGGAATTGGTCCACGGCCAAGTGCGCCAGGAAAAATTCTGCGAATAAATGCCTTAAATGAAATGTCTACACCTACGACTCGAATTTCACGGTCGAGTGGCGCCAAATAAAGATCTGAAGAACGAACAACTCTAAGCCCGTTTACATCAACAATCTGATGGTCCAAAACATCTGCATCAAGAAGTGATTCACCTTCGCGACGTGTGAATTCAGTTAGATCAACTTTTGCAGATGATAATTGAATTTCATTCTGAGTTAGCTTTGCAATTCTTGCGCCATCAATAAAAGATTTGCTCTGGCCGACTTTCACAATTAATCCTGAAACTGGTGGATAGGAATCTTCGCCGTGTCGCACAACTACATCAACTAGGCGGCCAATTTCTTTTCCGCCTTGATATTTAACTGGCCGACCAATTAAGCCAGCAACTGAGACTAAAGATTCCCGAATGTTTTTACGCTGTAAAACTAATTCACTTCGACCAACGAACCGCTTAGCCACTGTATTGATGCTCTTTACTGGTGGCTTTTTCATAGCCCAATCTTAGGCGATGTTAAGAGACCGACAGCCTTACGCCGACTAAAGACTTAGGGCGAAGGGTAATTTTCTCGACTATCGCAGCGAAAGCTTCACTTGCTGGACATGTTGGATCGCTAATGACAATTGGTTGACCGATATCTCCTCCCTCACGTAAGGCTGGGGCAAATGGAATCTGGCCGATCAGAGCAACATCGGCGCCAACTAGTGAAGATAAATGTTTTGCAGTTTCTAAACCGCCCCCGGTTCCAAATATTGCAATTGGTTCGCCACACTTATTGCACGCAGAGTCAGACATATTTTCAATTACACCAATGATGTGTTGTTTCAATTGGTGAGCAATTCGTCCGGCTCGTTCTGAAACTTCAGCAGCAGCGATTTGTGGTGTTGTTACAACAATTATTTCTGATGCCGGTAATAACTGACCAAGTGAGATTGCAATGTCACCAGTTCCTGGTGGTAAATCCAGAAGAAGTAAATCAAGATCACCCCAATATGCATCACTTAATAACTGTTCTAGGACTTTATGCAACATCGGCCCACGGAAAGCGACAGCATCCGAACGTTCTGGTTTGAACATCTCCATAGATACAACTTTTACGCCGAAAGTTTCAACTGGAATAAAGGTCTGATCAATTGCAGTTGGTCGAACTCCTACAATCCCCATAAGTCTTGGAATTGAGTGACCATAAATATCGGCATCTAAAATTCCAACTTTCAAACCTTTCTGAGCCGCAGCAACCGCGAGATTTGCAGTTACTGAAGATTTTCCGACACCACCTTTACCCGATGCAATACCAATAACGCGCGTTAATGAATCTGGTTGAGCAAAAGGAATAAATTTCTCCCGGCCACCATTAAGCAGTTTCTTAACAGCATTTCGCTGCTCTTCATTCATCACGCCGAATGTGAGATCCAAAGATTTAACTTCGGTAATCGGTTCAAGTGAGTCAGAAATATCTTTCTGTAAACGATCTCGCATTGGACAGCCAGAAATAGTTAACAGAATAGTTATTGCAGCTACCCCATCAATAAATTCGACCGACTGCACCATCCCAAGTTCTGGCAGTGGACGATGTAATTCTGGGTCTGAAACTCCATCTAAAGCTTTATGAATTCTTTCAATTACATCACTGCTCATAGGAGATCCGGATCGATCTTCGCCGATTTTTTTAACTCTTCCATTTCAGCCTTAGGTTCCGCCAATACTTCATTTATATGTTTTGAAATGAATGTCTTGGGATTTAGATCGGCTACCTTCAAATCTTCATAACCTGGTCCAAGGTTTTCGCGTAAATCTCTTGTTGCACCCTGGGCTAGATCGCGCATTTTGCGAATAAATTTTGCGGAATCAGCGGAAAATTGTGGAAGTTTATCGGGGCCCACTAAAACTACAGCGACTAGCGCAAGTGCAACTAACTCGCCACCACCGATACCGAACATGTTCGAATCCTATATCTATTCAGATTTTCTGTAATTATTTAGCGGCAATGAGTATAAGTGAGGTTTCTTTTGTGACTCCATCACGCTGGAATTTAATTTTTATTCGATCGCCAACATTATGTGAACGAACATTAACAATCGCTTCATCTGCTGAATTGATTGCTTTGCCATCAATTTCGATGATGATGTCACCTGGTTTGATTCCAGCTCCAGCGGCCGGACCGCCAATAGTTACTGAACCAGGTTCAGTCGCAATTCTGGCTCCTGTGCCCATGAAGCGGGTATCAAGAGATACGCCCATAATTGGATAAGTTGAAACACCATTTTTTATCAATTGATCTGCGGTTTTTCTTGCCTGATTAATTGGAATTGCGAAACCTAAACCTATTGAACCACTCTGACCACCAAAACCAGATCCAGTTGTTGCAATTGCTGAATTAATTCCGACTACTGCCCCAGATAAATCCACAAGTGGGCCACCAGAATTGCCAGGATTTATTGCGGCGTCTGTCTGAATTGCATTTATAAATGAACTCTCGCTTGTTCCACCGCCAGATGTTACGGGGCGATTTTTTGCACTGATAATTCCTGACGTAACAGTTCCGGTTAACCCAAGAGGTGAACCAATAGCGATTACACCATCGCCTACCTGCACTGCATCACTGTCTCCGAGTTGTAAAGCAGGAGCATCACTTACTGCAATTTTTATTACTGCAAGATCATATGGAATATCGCGTCCGACTAATTTTGCATCATAATCTTTGCCATTAGCTAACATGACTTTGATCGTTGCGCCATTTGTTGCGGCAAGTGAAATAACGTGATTATTTGTAAGTATGTAGCCATTGCTATCAAGGAAGAATCCAGATCCAGATCCACCGCTTCTGCCATTTCGAACTTCAATTGAGACCACTGAAGGTGAAACTCGAGCTGCAATTCCAGCAATCGAATCTGGTTTGCGTTCAATAGCGCTCTTTGTTGAAACTAAATTAGTCTTCGAATCCATCGTCGCAGAGGTGCGGCCGACAACGCTGCCAACTACTCCAGCAATAAGTGCCATTGCTATTGCGATACCAAAACTTACAGTTCTAGTGTTACGTTTTTTTATTTCAGCAGTTGTTACAACTTCATAATCTGAAATCCACCATGGCGTATTAGGTGTACCAGAATTATTTGAATTATCAGACATGATCAAATCTTACGAGCGAGAAGTGCCCCGCCGCCAATTGGAAGAAGTGTTGAACTCCATCTGGAATCCTCTTTGATTGCTTTAATTGAATCTCGACGGGCGATAGTTTCAAAATCCCTCTGGGTTGGATCAGCAACTTTTCCACCATCAAGAGCATTGTCAATTATGAGCACGCCATTGGACTTTAGCAATCTGTAACTCTCTTGAACTACATCAACCATATCTATCGGTGATCTCACAATCATTAAGTCATAATTTGAATCAGCTAACTTTCCAACAACTTCAATAATATTTCCGGTAATTAATCTGAATTTTTGCGCAGAAATTCCGGCCTCGTCCAAAATCTCTTTGGCACTTGCCGAATGCTCTCGCTCTGAATCAATTGAAGTTAATGTCGCATCCACTGGAGCGTCGTTGAATATCCAGAGCGCACTCACACCAGAACCGGTACCAATTTCAACTATAGATTTTGCTGAAATAAGACCAACTACAAAATTTATTAATCCACCAGCGCCAACAGTGGGATCTGGTGCACCAACTTCGGCACCATTCTTACGTGCTTGCTGCATAAAGAAATCTTCATGCGGAAAATTTTCAGAGAACGCAGACATATCCCCGCGATTAGTCCCATTGATTCCACTGGTCCCATTTGTCATAGCGAAGTCAACCACTCAGTAAGCAATCTGACCCCGAAGCCAGTGCCGCCTTTTGGATTTTCTCCAGAATCATTCTCGGAACGAGCCGGCCCAGCAATATCTAGATGAACCCACTTTCGGTTCCCAGCAAAGTGTTCTAAGAAAAGTGCAGCCGTAATAGAGCCACCGTTGAAATCTGGTTTTTCGGCAGTGTGATTAAAATCTGCGATTTCACTTGCAAGTGCAACTTTGTAATCATCAATAAGTGGCATATGCCAAACCCGTTCACCAGAACTCTGCCCGGCATCATAAAGTTCCTGCGCTAACGCGAGATCGCGGGTATACATCGCGGCATATTGTCTGCCGAGTCCAAGAGTTGCAGCACCTGTAAGCGTTGCAACATCAATTAAATAATCGGGATCAAGTTCGGCATCTGCATATGCCAAGCCATCAGCTAGAACTAATCGGCCTTCGGCATCAGTGTTAATTACTTCAACAGTTGTTCCGCCGTAATGTGTAATCACATCGGACGGCCGTTGCGAAGTACTTGAAAGTGCATTTTCGGCACACATTAATATTGCAGTAACTCGAACCTTTGGCGCATTCACACCCAGTTGAGCTATTGCTAAAACAGTTGCTAATACCGCTGCCGCACCTGACATATCGCTCTTCATTCCAACCATGTGTTCGTAAGGTCGTTTCAAGGAAACCCCACCAGTGTCGAAAGTGATTCCTTTACCTACCAAAACAACGTGCGGCCAATTCTTTGAGCCTTTAGGTTCGTATGAAACTTGAATCAATCTTGGTCCAGGTTTAGGTGCCGAATTTCCAACAGCAAGCAGGCCACCAAATTTTGCAAGCCCGGCCCCAGACTTAACCTCAATCTTAAGAGCAGGAGATTTCGTTTTTGCAACGAAAGATTTAGCTTGATCTGCAATCCAAAGTGGGTTCTTTATATTTGAAGGAGTATGAATTAAATCGCGGGCTCGCCAGACACCCTCTGCAAGCAATTGCGCTCTTATTAACTCAGCTTCAAAATTACCTACGATTGTAAATTTTGCTGCCTTAGGCGCTTTTGGTGCTGGGCTCTTTTGATTCCAGGAATAACTTGCTAGAACTATTGCAACTGCGTGGTTCCGTGCAGATTGCTTCGTTGAAATAAGTGCATTTAATATTGATGATCCAGAATTCTTAACCTTGCGGGATAGCGCAGCGCCGGCTTTGCGTAAATCCTCTGAATTATTGTCGCCAACACCAACAAAATAGATTCGCGAAATATTATTGGCTGGCACTTCAATAGTTGTTTCAAATGGCACTTCTATCAATTCTCCGGCCTTACCGGTCGCATCAGGCCAATTGGAGAGTAACTTTGCCAAATCAATTTTAAAGTGCTTTTCAATAGCTTTCGTGACTTTTGTATTTCCTAATTCAACGCTAGCTTCAGATTTAATTATTGGAAGTGCGAGCGCGTCATACGTTGAAAAATCTAGCTCTGATAACGGCTGGCAATTGATAATCGGTGCGAGTTTCATGATTTTGCTTATTCCGATAATCCCAATACCCGCAGAATCTTATTTACTTCTTAACGAGTGAGACCGCTGCCTGTAATGCATTTCCAAGATTTGTTGCCTCTTCTACATTTAATTCAACGACTAAACGGCCGCCGCCTTCAAGTGGGATTCGCATAACAAAACTGCGAGCTTCCTTGGTAACTTCCATGGGTCCATCACCAGTTCGAGGTTTCATGGCTGCCATGTTGTGCTCCGATCAATTGGGGGAATTACAGTGGATAAGTATCTCGCAAAAGCGGTAGCTAAAGGAAATTGAAAATCCCTCGGTATTACCCCTGATTTAACGCGGAAAGTAGACGAGATTTCCCACTAGTGATAACGCTCTGAACCGCGCGTTCTGGGACCCCAAGGGTCTCTGCAATCTCCTTGGCAGTCATAGATCGGATGTAATGCATTGTAAGAATAAAGCGCTCTTCTTCCGGCAAGCTAGAAAGAAGTTCGGAGAGTGCGCCCATAACCGAAGGTTACCCGCCTAACTTAAAGTTTATAAGTAATTAACTTCGCAGCTATGGGTTGCACGCACGAATTGCGCT
>CANLEG010000032.1 GCA_947489605.1 Actinomycetota bacterium | reverse complement strand
GGAAAATCTGGAAGCTTCAGAGTACTAACTACTCAGCTTTAGGTGGAAGCGCTTTTACTAGTTCGTGATCAGTTCCGGATGCACCAACTTTTGCGGCTCCGCCAGGTGAACCAATCTCTACGAAAAATTCGCTATTCGCTTTTCCAAATTCTTTCCACGCCGAAGGGATATCGTCTTCATAATAGATAGCTTCAACTGGACAGACAGGTTCGCAAGCACCGCAATCAACACATTCATCAGGTTGGATATAAAGCATCCGGCCACCTTCGTAAATGCAGTCAACAGGACATTCCTCGATACAGGATTTATCCTTAACGTCTACACACGGTTCTGCAATTATGTAAGTCAATTTGCTACCTTTCCATCTAATCCAATCCCCATAGAATAGCGAATACCAGCAAGTTCGTAGGTCTCGAATTCGGTTAATTGAGAAAAAGGAGGAGTAATTAATATGGGAAATCCCACTCCTTCGCTAACTGAGATTGGAAAGCGTGTTTCAATTCGACTGCATGAGCCAGATGGTGGCTTCCGAGATTTACTTGGGACGCTAGAAGAAATTGATGCCGTCCGCAAGAAGGATGGCTCCCTCGCAAAATTTGATCACAATTTGGTTGCAATCTGGAAAGTGGTTTCCGAAAAATGAGAACTGGACTATATATTTTTGATACCAAAGAGCGCGATCTAAAAGAGGTCTGCGCAAAGAATGGTTTTGAAGTAAGCATTTACTGTTGTGGTCCTACCGTGTATCGAGATGCCCATGTTGGAAATCTACGAACATTCCTGCTTGGTGATTTGATTAAGCGAACCCTAACTTTTTCCGGATTCGAATCTAATCTAATTCAAAATATTACTGATGTTGGTCACATGGCCGAAGACCTAGTAGGAAATGAGATAGGTGAAGATAAGTTACTGGCGCAATCCAAGGTTGAAGCAATAGACCCATTTGAAATTGCAAGAAAGTATGAAGCTAATTTTCATTTCGATCTCGCCAAATTAAATGTAATTCCGGCAAATTCGTATCCAAAAGCGAGTGAAACTATTGATTTGATGCTGAAACTAATCGCCGAATTGATTGCATCCGACCATGCTTATCTTGGAAGTGACGGATGTGTATATTTTTCAGCAACTTCTTATCCACGTTACGGCGAAATATCTGGAAATAAATTGGATTCTCTAAAACCTGGTTATCGTCATGAACACGTTGAAGATGGTGCAAAGAGGTTCCATGCTGATTGGGCGCTTTGGAAGGCTGCCGCAAACCGAACTGAAATGATTTGGGATTCGCCTTGGGGCCCTGGGTTTCCGGGTTGGCATATTGAATGTTCTGCCATGTCTCTGCATTTTTTAGAGGGAAATGTTGATCTGCATCTGGGCGGAATAGATTTACGTTTTCCACACCACGAAAACGAGAGAGCGCAATCAAATTCTGCAGTTGGTTATGAAGTGGTTGAAAACTGGGTGCATGGTGAGCATTTGTTATTCGAAGGCCGGAAAATGTCTAAGAGCGCAGGCAATGTTGTTCTGTTAAATGATGTAATCGCTAAGGGATTGGATCCTCTATCTCTTCGGCTCTGTTTCCTAGAAAACCGCTACCGAAGTCAGATGGATTTAACATGGGAATCATTGCGAGCTGCTGATGCAACTTTGGAACGCTGGCGCAAGAAAATGTTGCAATGGCAAGATGAAGGCGAAATTGAGAATAGATTCGTCAGTGATTTTTGCGACGGCAGTCTTACGGATATCAAAGAAGATTTAGATACCCCGCGCGCGCTTCAAAAACTTCGAAGACTTGAGAAGGACGAACTCGTATCAGGTGCTACTAAAGCCGCTTGTTTCAATTCCCTAGATGCAATTTATGGCTTGGAATTCGCAAGAGAACCTAAAGCTAAGGCCGAGGCAACTCCAGAAATCTTGGACCTACTCGAAAAAAGAAGTTCGGCTCGCGCGGCAAAAGATTTTGGTCAGAGCGATGAATTGCGAGATAAGTTGTTAAAACTTGGAATATCAATCAAGGACTCTTCGGCTGGGCAAGATTGGGATTGGATTTAGCTCTTCTTAAAAACGGCTATCGTTGCAAAAAGAACGCCACCAAGTAAGAAGATGTTTCCATAAAGATTAGAGATAATTAATATTTCATTACTTAATCCATAAGTTCCTGCTCGAAGTGCAACTGCTAACCAGGCAATTCCAGCAATTAATTTGAACTTGCGAGCACCGAATAATTGACCTGCAAAATTTATACCAACTGCGGTTGTTAGAAGTGCAAGTAAAATACCAACCGGTTGATAAGCATTATGAAACAAGACACCAATCAAACCGACTACAGCACCAAAAATTAATGCGCCTATTGCATTAAACAAATTTCCATTAAGCAAAGAGATCAGCCTCGCGACCCGATGAATCGAGCTTTTTGCTCTTGTCACCTTTTACTAAGGTGTAATACTCATGGCCCCAGACTTCATTACCTAGATTGTTTGATAACGCAAAGAATGGGCCATCTAATTCAATCTGCGTTGGATGGGCGGCCATTGCTTTCATCTTGGCATCGATAAATTCTGTGCCATCTATCAGCGTTGTAACGAGTTCGTCAGGCTTTGCAAAAGGTAGATCATCTGCGCTTTCTGCTCCGAAGAAGTCTGAACCAATTTCTTTCATCTTGTCGATGCCTGCTTGAATAACTGATCTTGGCATTGTGTTCCAATAGATCTTTGAAATTTCCCATGGTTCACCGATTCCAAAATTAGAATCACTAGCTAACTCAGCTGCTCGCATCGCAACTCGGTGCGCTTGAATGTGATCTGGGTGGCCATAACCACCAAATTCATCATAGGTAACTAGAACTTGTGGTTTCACTTCTCGAATTATTTTAACTAAATAACTTGCCGCATCATCTAAGCCTGCCTGCCAAAAAACATCACTTCGATTATTCGCTTCGGTCCCCATCATTCCGCTATCTCGCCATTTACGTTCTGGCGCACCTAAGAATCTAAAATCTTTGACGCCTAGCGCTGCCATTGCATCTGCTAATTCAACTTCACGATGCTTTCCAAGTTGATCGTTTTTTGAACTAGCTAAATCTGCAAGTTCTGGAATTAATACTTCACCTTCTTCGCCCCTGGTGCAGGTTACGAGAGTTACTCGAACGCCTTCGCTCACATATTTAGCCATGGTTGCGCCGTTGTTAATGGTTTCATCATCAGGATGAGCATGAACAAGTAGCAATGAGCGATCAAACATTAGTAAGCCTAACTTTTAGTAAATTGGAAGCGCGGGATCAATTTGTTTTACCCAAGCCACTACCCCACCGGACACATGTGTTGCATCAGCAAAGCCAGCTTGTTTTAGGACGGCCAAGCATTCGGCAGAACGAACTCCGGATTTACAGTGCAGAATAATTGGAATATCTTGCGGCAATTTTTCAAGTGCCGATCCATTTAAGAACTCTTGCTTCGGAATTAAGACCGAACCAGGAATCCGTACAATCTCAAATTCGCCGGGCTCGCGGACATCAATGAGCATAAATTTCTCACCACTATCCATCTTCGCTTTAAGTTCCGTAACCGCAATTGTGGAACCAGTTGCTGCTTCCGCCGCGCCATCTGAGAGCATGCCGCAGAAAGATTCATAATCTGGAAGTAGTTCAGTTTGTGATGGCTTATCGCTACAAATTGGGCAGGCCGGATCTTTGCGGATTTTAACTTTACGATATTCCATTTCCAGAGCGTCGTAAACAATCAATTCACCAATAAGTGGTTCACCAATACCCGCAATTAATTTGATTGCTTCAGTAGTCTGGATTGAACCAATTGATGCACAAAGAACTCCAAGCACGCCACCTTCGGCACAACTTGGAACCATTCCTGGTGGTGGTGGCTCTGGATATAAACAGCGATAGCACGGACCATGTTCGGCCCAGAAGACGCTTGCCTGGCCATCAAATCGATAAATTGAACCCCATACATATGGTTTCTTCAGAAGAACAGCAGCATCATTAACAAGATATCTAGTAGCAAAATTATCTGTGCCATCAACGATTAGATCGTATTGTGCAAAAATTTCCATGACGTTATCAACATCTAATCTGGTTTCGTGCAAGACCACATTTACATATGGATTAATCTCTGAAATTGCTTCCTTGGCACTAAGCGCTTTACTTTTACCGATATCGGATTGCCCATGAATAATTTGACGTTGCAAATTTGATTCATCAACGGTATCAAATTCAACTATTCCTAAAGTTCCGACTCCAGCGGCAGCCAAATACATAAGTGCTGGAGAACCAAGTCCACCGGCACCAACACACAAAACTTTTGCATTCATTAATCGACGTTGCCCACTCATGCCAACATCAGGAATTATTAGGTGGCGGCTGTAGCGGCGAACTTCATCAACGGTTAGCGCTGGTCCTTCTGCAACAAGTGGCTTTAAAGTGGCCGACACAAATACTCTTCTCTTGAATCTCTTTAGTCTTGCCTATTTTGGTTTGGCAGTTATTACAACGCCCTAATTTTCGTCGATATTCCTCGTAATTCAAAATTGAAAGTTTAAAGATTAGATTCTTATTGCAAGTTTCTCGCAAAAAGTCGCATTAATAGCGCAATTGACCCTACGATTAGCCCGATGAGCACAGAATCGACAACAGCTAACTCTGGCAATAAACCGCGTCTACCTAGAGACGAGCGTCGTGCGCAGCTTCTAGCAGCAGCACTCGAAGTATTCACGCAGGCTGGATACCACTCGGCAGCGATGGATGAGATTGCAGACCGAGCAAAAGTTAGTAAGCCGGTTCTCTATCAACATTTTCCTTCTAAGTTAGATCTCTATTTAGCGGTTCTAGATCTCCATATTGATTCACTTGTATTTGATATTCAGAGGGCCATTGCTTCAACATCAGATAACGCGGCTCGAGTTCATGCAACAGTAGATGCATATTTCGGATTCATTAATCGCGAAGGTGAAGCATTTCGATTGTTATTTGAAAGTGATATGAGCGTTGAACCACAAGTTCGCGAACGGCTAAGTCGAATGACTTATGACTCAGCGGCTGCACTTAGCGCCGTTATCTCACTTGATACCGGGCTAAGTAAAGAAGCCTCCATGATGCTTGCGGTTGGGTTAATTGGAACCGCCCAAACATCGGCCCGACATTGGTTAGAACGAGATGGAAAATTAGATCGCGAAACCGCAGTCGAACTTGTCTCAAATCTCATCTGGCGTGGAATTTCTGGATTCCCTAAATCCAACTAAGGGATTAAACTAAAGCCATGTCAACTAAGAAAATATCATCTGGATCAACCACTGAAGTCCGTATCGGCATTTCAGATTCAACACAGGAACTTCATATCGAATGCGATTTGACTCCAGAAAAAGTTATTGAGGCGGTAACGGCAGCGCTAGATTCAGGAAAAGCACTTTCACTCACTGATATGCGTGGGCGTCAAACAATTATTGCCAATAATAAAATTTCATTCGTTGAAGTTGGACAGAGCGAAGAACGAAAAGTTGGTTTCGCTTCAGCTTAAAACTTCCAGGTTAAAGGTTAAAGAAACCCTTAATTGATTGCACAATCATTTCAACTGCAATTGCTGCAAGAAGCAATCCCGCAATCCTTGCAATCAAAGTAACGCCCGATTCCTTAATCAGGCCGACAACTTTGGTTGAGAACATCAAAGTCAATCCAATAGCCACATGGACAGCAACAATTGCTGCTGCTAAAGCAAATTTCATGGAAGCTGTAGGGGCGTTTTGCACGAACACGATGGTTGTAACAATTGCTCCAGGCCCTGCAAGAAGCGGGGTTCCGAGTGGAACAAGCGCCACATTCACATCTTTAGTTTTATCACTGGAACTATCTTTTCCAGTCAATAGCTCAAGCGCGATTAGCAGAAGAAGCAAGCCGCCTGCGCCTTGAAGTGCTTGAACAGAAATATGTAAATAATCAAGAATAAATTTTCCAAAAATTGCAAAGGCTACGATAACAATTAGTGAAACTGCTGCGCCTTGCCATGCCATAAGAATTCGTTTGCGAGCCGGTTGGTCTTTGACAAGAGCTAAGAAAATTGGGGTTGCACCAGGTGGATCCATAATCACAAAGAGAGTTACGAATGCTTGAATTCCAAAAGTTGTTGCTGATACAAGCAGAATATCTTTCATTTTCGGACCACCCTTCTTGCATCTGCCCTAGTTTCTAAGGCCTCAAAGTCTTCTGGCTTTGTAGTGAACTCCGCCAATTCATTGAGCTTTCCATTGCCATGATAGTCACTTGAACCAGTTGCAATGATGCCATACCGCGCAACAACCTCGCGGAGTAATTCACGCTCATCTTCACTTTGATCTCGATGAGAAATTTCAATGCCATCCAAACCAGCTTCGACCATCGACTTAAAGCTCTCGATATTTATGGTTCGACCTCGCAGCGAAGCTAACGGATGCGCAATAACAGCGACACCACCTGCTTGCTTTATTAACTTTATTGCATCTTCAGGCGTTGGTGAATAATGCGAAATATAGTATTTAGAATTATTGTGAAGTAGTTCAGCAAATGCTTCATCACGGCTTGCAACTAATTTCTTTGCAATTAGCGCATCTGCTAAATGTGGCCGACCCAGAGTTGCTCCTGGTGCAAGCTGCGCCAGAACATCTTCAATACTAATTTCATAACCTGCTTCATTTAATCGAGCAATTATGCGATTCATTCGAGTTAATCGATTGTCGCGAGTTGTGGCTAGTACTTCGGAGAGCGCTGAATTATCGCGATCAAATAACATGCCGAGCATATGAACACTTGTGCCATCCAAAGTTTGGCAGGATATTTCAGAACCAAGAACAAGTGACATCCCTGGTCGCAAATACATTGTTGCTTCATCCCACCCGGCAACAGTGTCGTGATCCATTAAACCTAAAACCGTAATTCCGCTGGCATGCGCCTTATTTATCAATTCACCTGGTGTATCAGTTCCATCACTCGCAAGTGAATGGGTATGCAAATCAATCATTTACTGGAGCTGCCTTCGCTCTCGAAACGAAAATACCACAACCAATTAATAGGCCGATAATTCCAGGAATAATTGCAGCTGGTGGAATTTGATCAAGCCAGAAGTAAGCAATTACTGCACTAACTGGGACTTCGAAGAAAACCACTAGCGAGACAACAACTGGTGAGACTCGAGGAAGTGTCATATTGAACATTGTGTGACCCAAGAATTGAGCACCCAAAATAAGGGCTAATACTAGCCACCATTGCCCTGAATCGAAGTGCAAAAATTGACTACCAGTTGCGATTGCAATAATTAAACTTGTAGCTGCGCATGTCAGATAACAAGCGGTTGTATAGGTAGAAGTCGAAAGTTTTTGCTGTGCTTTAGATCCAATCAGGATGTAACCAGCTGAAAGAACAGCACCAAGAATTGCTAGCAAATCACCAACAAAACTACGAAAGCTAATTTGAAAATCAATTCCAGTTATTAATACAACTGAAAGAAATGCTATTAGCATCCCAGTCCACGCTCTTGAAGGAATTATTCCACCGCGGAATTTAAAGTAAATTGCAGTGAATATCGGCTGCAACGTGGTTAGAGCTGTTCCAGTTGCAACACTTGTGTATCGCATGGCTAGGAAAAAGCAGATGAAGTGCATCGCAAGAAAAAAGCCAGCTAGAGCTGAGTACGCGAGTGCTTGTCTCTGTTCTTTCGTTCGCCACTCAGCATTTCTGATTGCAAATGGTGCCATCATTGCGGCGCCACCAAGATTGCGCCAGAAAATTAGTGAAGGAACCGGCATGATGCTGGCTGCTATGACTGGGCCAGATGTTCCAACTCCGATTACGCCAAGAGATAACAGGCCGAGGTCTTTTGCTGCTGGAATGGCAGTGTGGTCGTGTTTACTCATTAAACAATCGTAAACCAGAGCATGCAAGCTATTGCAAGACCAACTACAGCGATAATAATCGAGTAGATCGTCTTCATTGTGCGAGTTGCTACAAATTCGCCCATCAGTTGCTCATCTTTAGAAATACCAAACATGTAAATCAATAACGGCAACAGCAAAATTGCATTGATAATTTGAGTTAACACAAGAATCTTTATCAGTGGTGCACCTGGAATTAGGATTAAGAAGGCACTGATTCCAGTAATCAAACCAAAAGTTAGATAGAAGAGCGGAGCTTCCTTTGGGCTATCGTCGAGTGCAGCTGGACGCCCAGTTAAATCACTTACGGAATATGCAGTAGAAAGCGGAAGGATCGAG
>CANLEG010000031.1 GCA_947489605.1 Actinomycetota bacterium | reverse complement strand
ACCTCTTGTTGGTTTCCTATCATCCGGACTTTAACCGTCGGTCTCAGAATTTCACTGAGTCAACCGATACCTGGCGGGCATCGGGTCGCGGACTATAACCGCCGGTTCGAAATTACATCGACCCCGGAAACAACGTGCTAACTCTACTGCGCAAATGGTCTTGTTGGAAACCCATAAAAAGAAGGAAAAGTTATTTAGCGCTTAAACAATCGTGATTGGCCGCCAATTACAACCCCAAGATAGGTCATCAGGATTCCTGAAACCAAATACCAAGAGACAGTATTTCCATTTGTTGGCGCGATAACATCAATTAAGAGTGAGCCAATCAACGTGCCACCAACGCTAAAAAGTGTGAAGGTTAGAACACCTAGATGTTGAACAATTGTCGAAGTAAATGCAATGTAAATAACTCCTACGGTTCCACCGGTGTAAATCCACCACGGCCCACTTGGCAGAGGAACTATTGCATCGCCTCTAAAAATCAGAAGCGCAAACAACATAATCGCTAGAACAGAAGTTCCCATAAAGAAATTTAATAGCGACGTGGTGAAACTTGCTTTTGAATATTCATTGATCTGGCCATTTAGCGCACGTTGAACTCCAACTAGCGCTCCGGCCAATGTTGCAAGCGCAACTGCTAATACTGAGAATGACGCTAGCGAAATGCGATCAAGAGCCGAAACAATAACTGCAAAAACTGTAATCAGTGCAGCAGTAACTCGGCGCCTAGAAATTAATTTCTTGCCGCCGCCAGTCAAACCAATTCGATCAACAATCAATGACATTGCGGTCTGCCCTGCAATTGATGCCACTGAATAAAGGGCAACACCAATTAGCGGGACTACTTGAGTTTGAAGCGCAACAAAACTGCCACCAAGAACACCGGCAAATAGCCGCCAACGAGGAATTTGTTTTGCAGCTACCGCAGCCCGAAGATTCCTAATACCTTCTTTTATTGATTTGTTGAATGGTGCAATCAGCGAAATAACAATTAAACCTGAACCAAATGAAACAAGTGCAGCCTCGGTGCTATTACCTAATAAATGTGAGAGCTCGCCATTTGCCCGTGATTGCATCGCAATCATTACGCCAGAGATTGCAGCTAAGGCTTCAAGCCTGGCAACTTGCGAATGAGACTTATTAATTTTCTAGCCCTTCTAATTCAGTGTGCGCCTTCAACCAAGTTTCTTCGATTTCAGTTTTCTTTTGATTTAATTCATTCAATTCTTCCATATTTGCGCTTAATTTTTCATGATCAAAAGCTAAATCTTCTTGCGCTCCCTCTAGCTCCAGAATTTGAACGCTGAGTTTTTCGAGTTGGCGTTCGTATTTAGCAATCTCTTTCTTTGCTTCTTTAATCTCTATGATATTAGATGTCTTAACTTTTGTTGCTCTCGTTCCGCTAAATTCAAAAGAGTTAACTCGCAGTTTCAAATATTCATCGATGCCACCCGGTAGATCTCTTAACTTTGAATCCCCAAGTAGACCAACAAAGCGGTCACATACCCGCTCCAGGAAATATCTATCGTGCGAGATTACCAAGAGCGTGCCACCAAAGGAGTCGAGCAAATCTTCTAAAGCAGTAAGCGTCTCAACATCGAAATCATTTGTCGGTTCATCAAGCAATAAGACATTGGGACTATCCATCAGCAACCTGGTTAATTGCAATCTGCGTCGCTCGCCACCAGATAGGTCTCCAACCGGAGTCCATTGTGAATCAGTATTAAAACCTAGTTTTTCACAGAGCTGGCTGGCTGATAACTCTTTTCCGTTTCCAAGTTGAACTTGGTTAGCAACCTTTTCTACTGCTTCTAAAACTCGCCAAGTTGGATCTAACTCTTCAAGATGCTGCGAAAGAAATGCAGCTTTAACTGTTACGCCAGTAGTTATTTTTCCAGCTGATGCTGTTATCTGACCAAGCAAAGCCCTAAACAGCGTAGTTTTACCGGCACCATTTACGCCAACGATACCGATTCGATCGCCCGGGCCAACGTTCCAATACAAGTCTTTCAAAATCATTTTTTCACCAGCGTTAATTGTTGCTTGGTGAATTTCAAAGACTGTATTTCCTAATCTATTTGCAGCAAAATTAAGAAGTTCGGTCTCATTTCTTGGTGGTGGTTCATTTGCAATTAAAGTATTTGCCGCATCGATTCTAAATTTAGGTTTTGCAGTTCGTGCAGGTGCACCCCGCCTGAGCCAGGCAAGTTCTTTTCGGATCAACATGTTGCGCTTGCCATCTTCAACTGTTAGTTGGCGAGAACGTTCTGCTTTAGATAAAACATATGCAGAATAACCACCGTCATAGGCCAATACATTTCCATCAACTACTTCCCAGATTTGATCTGAAACTTCATCCAAGAACCAACGATCGTGGGTAATCACTACAACGGCTAATTTCGCGTTGCGCTTTAAATATTGCGCAAGCCATGAAACGCCTTCGACATCTAAGTGGTTTGTTGGTTCATCCAATAAAATTAAATCAAAGTCGCCTATTAGAAGCTTTGCTAAATTTACGCGACGCCGTTCGCCGCCTGAAAGATAAGAAATTTTGCGATCAAGTAATTCTTCACTTATGCCACCAAATAGCCCGGTCAAGACTTCACGAACTTTTGAATTGCCTGCCCATTCATGTGTCGCAGAATCTCCGAGAACAACATCACGAACAAATGAATCTTGACTTAAATCATCGGTCTGACTCAATATTCCAATATTTACTGAACCAGCTTTTGAAACCCGTCCAGAATCTGGGGCTTCGATTCCGGCCATCACTTTTAAAAGCGTGCTTTTGCCGCCACCATTTCTGCCAACAACTCCAATGCGGTCTCCTGCATTTACTCCAAGCGATACCTCGTCTAATAAGGCTCTGATATCAAAAGATTTCGAGACCGATTCTAAATTCAATAAATTTACGGCGGCCATTGCGCAAGAGTATTTGACGATTGCTAGAGTAGGTAAATGGACGTAACTAATAGGCAATATGCGCTCGACCTTGATGCTAAAGACCCACTAGCCAAATTTAGAGACGAGTTTGTGATTAATAATCCAGAGATTTGTTATCTGGATGGAAACTCTCTTGGCCGCCTACCTAAAAGAACTATCAAGGTGATCAATGATTTTTTAATCAATGACTGGGGTGCAAAAGTCGTTGAAGGCTGGAGCGATTGGATCGAAGAGCCATTTCTAACTGGAGATTTATTAGGTCGGACAACTTTGGGCGCAGCAGCTGGACAAGTCTTGGTAACTGATACAACTTCGGTAAATTTCTACCAACTTGCTGGTGCCGCACTTGCCGCACGACCTGACCGCAAAACAATAATTATTGATGGTGCAAACTTTCCAACCGACCGCTATATCTTGCAAGGATATGCCAAAGAACGTGGATTAAATTTAGTAATTATTAATAATGAAGATCCTGCAATTTCGCAACATGAGCGAATTACGCCAGAGATATTAGAAAAATATCTGAGCGAAGATGTTGCCTTCGTTACCTTCGAAGTTATTCAGTATCGAGCCGGTGCCCGCAATGACATCAAGTCAATTACTGATTTAGCGCGAAAGTATGGCGCCTTTACAATTTGGGATTGCAGCCACGCAATTGGTGCACTAGATCTTAAGTTTGATGATGATGGTGTTGATCTCGCGGTAGGTTGCACATATAAATTTGGGTTCTCTGGACCAGGTTCTCCTGGTTGGTTGTATGTATCCAAGCGAGTGCAGAAAGAGTTACAAGTTCCAATTCAAGGTTGGCATGCGCAAGAGAATATGTTCGACATGGGACCAAACTTTAAAAAGGCTGATGGTTTAGCTGGCTTCCAAATCGCAACGCCATCTGTAATTGCACTTCGTTCAGTTCAAAGTTCATTTGGAATCATTGAAGAAGCTGGAATTACTAATATCGAAGAGAAGTGTGCAATCGGAACTCAGATGATGATCGATCTTTATGATGCTTGGCTTGCTGAACTCGGATTTACATTGAATACGCCACGAAATGCCAAATGGCGTGGTGGCCACGTTTCACTAGTTCATCCAGATGGTAAGCAGATTGCATTTGCACTCCGACAATTAGCGAATGTTATTCCAGATTATCGAGCACCGAACTCAGTTAGATTAGCGATTTCCCCATTACAGAACTCATATGCTGAAATTTGGGATGGCTTTGAAAGACTAAAGAATTTGGTTGCTTCAGGAGATTATAAAAAGGTTTCAAATTTAAACTCTAAAGTTACTTAATTAAGCGCGGGCTGTTACTGCGTTTTGTAGCCAAGAAATAATTTCTGTTGTTGGTGTGCCCGGAGTAAATATCTCGCCAACGCCAATTGCCTTAAGCGCAACTTTGTCTGCCTCAGGAATGATTCCGCCACCAAAAACCACAATATTTTCGGCCTTATTCTCTTTTAATAACTTCATAATGCGATCAAAAATAGTCATATGTGCACCAGAAAGAATTGAGAGCCCGATTGCTTGGACATCTTCTTGTAGCGCTGTTGCAATTATTTGCTCTGGGCTCTGGTGAAGTCCGGTATAAATTACTTCGCATCCAGCATCACGTAACGCGCGAGCAACAACTTTTGCGCCCCGGTCATGTCCATCTAGACCAGGTTTTGCTACTACAACGCGGATGGGAACTGATTGGGATGTTTCAGCCATAGGCACAACTTATCACGAGAAATATGTCATAAGGTTTGGCATATGAGCCAAAGCGATAACACCGAACTCCTTAGCCAAGTTCGCAATGGTGACCGACAGGCTTTGGCCAAGGCAATTACGGTTATCGAGAACACGGGTCTCCCTTTTGAAATTAATGAAAGTGCTGGTGCGCAAGTAATCGGAATAACTGGTGCGCCAGGTGTTGGAAAATCAACAACAGTTGATGCGTTAATTAAATTATTGAGAGAAAGAAATTTTTCAGTTGCAGTTCTTGCGGTAGATCCGTCATCGCCAATATCTGGCGGCGCACTTCTTGGTGATCGAATTCGTTTAACAGATCACTTCACTGATTCAAAAGTATTTATCCGCTCACTCGCTACAAGAGGTCACCTTGGTGGGTTGTCAGCAAGCACAAAGGCGGTTTTGCAATTAGTTAAAACCGCAAAATTTGATTTCATTATTGTTGAAACTGTAGGTGTTGGGCAGAGCGAAGTTGAAGTGATGCGAGTTGTTGACACCGTGTTAGTTGTGTTAGCTCCTGGAATGGGAGATGGCATACAGGCATCTAAAGCAGGGCTTTTAGAAATTGGTGACATTTATCTGGTGAATAAATCAGATCGAGAAGGCGCAGACCAGACAGCCCAAGATATTTCACGTTCAATAGAAATGTCGCCACCAAAAACCGTTGCTGGAAAGCCATGGATTCCACCAGTATTACTCGGTGCAATGCAGAACGGAACTGGAGTAGTTGAACTCATGGATGGGATTGAGAGACATAGAAATGGTTAGAAATGGCTGGAATGGTTAAGAGCGCTCACATAGATACGTTTGCCAACTATAATCTTCCAGATAATTCTTTATGGCCAGAATTAATCTTGAACCATCCAACTGCAACTTATCCGGAACGTCTAAATGCAAGTTATGAGTTGTTAGAAAAGACTATTGAATTAGTTGGGCCAGATAAATCAGCCATAATCGCAGCCGATGGCAATTTTACTTACGGAGAACTACTTGAGTTAGTAAATAGGATTTCAAATTATCTCGTGGCAGAAGGTGTTGTTCCGGGCAATCGCATTGCGATTCGTAGTCCAAACAACGCAATGGCAGTAGCTATTTGGTTATCGATTCTTAGAGTTGGCGCTATCGCCGTTACAACAATTCCGCTACAGCGCGCGGTGGAGTTAGCGAAGATAGTTGAGATTGGCCAGATTCAATTTGCGCTAGTTGATCATAGATTTGTTGAGGAATGGCAAGCCATACCTAATTACTCCGGTAAAACTTTTATAGTTGGTGGTGAAAGTAATTTTCTAGGTGAGGTTGCCAAGCAGAATAAAGAATTCAAAGTTTGTGACACGGCCGCCAATGACGTAAGTCTCTTTGCATTCACATCTGGCTCAACTGGCGTACCAAAAGCAACGATGCATTTTCATCGAGATATTCTGGCTATTGCCGATACCTTCTCTAAAAATATTGTTAAGCCGACTAAAGATGACGTCTTTGCTGGTAGCCCGCCGATTGCTTTCACATTTGGTCTTGGGGGCCTGGTTGTATTTCCATTTCGCGTAGGTGCAACAACCGTTCTTTTAGAAAATGCAGCGCCTCCGGTTCTTCTGGAAAAGATTGCTGAACATCGAATCACCGCTCTTTTCACTGCCCCAACTGCATATCGTGCAATGTTGACGCAACTAGAAGGTAAAGATATTTCTTCATTACGTCGCTGCATTTCTGCTGGCGAGCATTTACCGCTTGCAACTTGGCGAGCATGGTTTGACGCAACTGGCAATAAATTAATTGATGGAATTGGCGCGACCGAGTTACTGCATATTTTCATTTCAGCAAGTGACCACGAAATTATTCCGGGGCTAACTGGCAAACCAGTTCCAGGCTATCAAGCGATGGTTGTGGACCAAGACTTTAATGAAGTAAAAGATGGCGAGCAAGGTTTCCTTGCAGTTAAAGGCCCAACCGGATGTCGTTATTTAAATGATCCAAGACAGAAAGATTATGCAGTTAATGGATGGAATGTAACTGGAGATATTTATACGCGAACAGCAGAAGGTTATTTCAAATATGAATCGCGCGCTGACGACATGATTATTTCTAGTGGCTACAACATTGCAGCCCCCGAAGTTGAAAACGCTCTTCTTATGCATAAGGGGGTTGCGGAAGTCGCTGTTGTCGGGCTGCCGGACGACGAGCGTGGAATGGTTGTTACTGCTTACGTTGTACTTCGACCAGAATTTATAGCATCTGATGTGATGGTTAAAGAGTTACAGGACCATGTAAAAAATCAGATTGCGCCATACAAATATCCAAGATCGATACATTTCGTGGATTCACTTCCAAAAACTACGACTGGAAAATTGCAAAGATTTAGATTAAAGAGTTAGAAAATCTTTGTAGGTTGCCATTTTCCATAGACTTTACGTAACTCATTAACAATTTCGCCAACTGTCGCATATACCTTTATCGCCTCGACTGTTGCGGGAACTACGTTTTCGCCCGCCTTCGCAACGCTTAATAGATTTTCTAGCGCAGCCGTAACAGCTTTATTATCGCGTTTAGCTCGAACCGCTTTTAGCGAAGCCACTTGTTCAGATTCACTCTTTGGATTAATTTCAAATGGTTTAAATGGCGCTGATTCAGATTGAAAAGCGTTAACGCCGACAACTTTCTTCTCTCCTGATTCGATAGCCATTGTTAATTTATAGGAGTTCTCAGAGATTTCATTTACAAAGTAGCCATTGTTGACGCATTCAAGTGCACCACCACGCTTCTCGATATTTGCCAATAACTCCCAAATTTCGCGCTCTAAATCATCAGTCATTCGCTCTAATTCAAAACTTCCAGCCAGTGGGTCTGGGCTATCTAACACTCCAGTTTCAAATGCAACTACTTGTTGTGTGCGAAGAGCCAGCGTCGCTGCTTCTTCTGTTGGTACGCCAAGTGCTTCATCAAATGCCGAAACGTGCATCGTTTGTATTCCACCAAGGGCCGCTGCCATCATTTCAATAGATGTGCGAACTACATTGTTCATTGCCTGTTGCGCTGTAAGCGATGAACCAGCAGTAAAAGCAAAGATTCTTAACTTTTCAGAGGCCGGATCTTTCGCATCATATTTTTCGCGCATCAATCTTGCCCAAACTCGTCTTGCTGCACGGAATTTTGCAATCTCTGGCAAGAAATCGATATTCGAAGATAAGAAAGTAAAGAGCGTTGGGGCTACAAAATCTACTGAAACACCACGAGCTATTGCCTGATCCAAGTATTCGCGGGCATTTGCAAATGTGAATGCAACTTCTTGAACTGCAGTAGATCCTGCTTCGCGAATGTGATATCCGCTCATTGCAAGTGAGACCCACTTAGGAATTTTTGTTGCAATATGTTCGATTACATCAACAGAAAGCTTTAACCCAGCTTCCGCTGGAAAGATCTGAGTTCCGCGAGCTACGTACTCTTTAAGAACATCGTTTTGAATAAACATTCCAAACTTATTTGGATCAACGTTCCGTTGTTCTGCAAGAGCAATGAACATCGCGGCCCAGATATAGCCAATTGAGTTTGCTGTTGTGCGCACCTGACTAATTTTTTCAAGTGGAATTCCATCCATCAATATTTCAATATCAGCTAGCGAATCGATTGCAACACCCACGCGACCAACTTCACCGAGTGAAAGTGGATCATCAGAATCAAGCCCAAGTTGCGTAGGAAGATCAAGTGCAACGCTAAATCCAGTTAAACCTTGATCAAGTAACATTTTAAAACGCGCATTTGTTTCTGCAGGAGTTCCGAAGCCGCCGTATTGGCCCATGGTCCAAACACCAGCATCGGCATTAATGCCGCGGGTGTACGGATACTCTCCTGGTTTTTCTAATGACATTTACTTTCCTTCAGCCTCGAGTTGTTGCTTCAAAACCTTCTTTGCAATCTTGCCAGTTGAATTCAATGGGAATTCAGCAACAATGCGAAGATCTTTCGGCTTCTTGTATGAGGCCATTCTAGATTTGCAGTGTTCAAGAATGCGAGTTGTAAGTTCAGCATGATCAACTGTTGTG
>CANLEG010000030.1 GCA_947489605.1 Actinomycetota bacterium | reverse complement strand
ATTCTCTGAATCCAAATGAGCCGTAGCTTCATCCAATACAACAATTTGAGGTTGCTTCAGAAGTAATCGTGCAATCGCTAGCCTCTGTTTTTCGCCCCCAGATAAACGATGTCCACGTTCGCCAACGATTGTCTCCATTCCATTTGGAAGCGTTCGAATGAAATCTCCAATTTGTGCGGCATTACATGCGCTCCACATTTCCTCATCGCTGGCTTCAGCTTTGGCATAGCGCAAGTTCGAAGCGATACTCTCGTGCAACATATGTGAATCTTGCGTGACAATCCCAATTAAAGAACGAAGTTCAAGAACTGTCGAGTCCCGGATATCAATTCCATTTATTAAGATTGAACCTTTTGTCACATCGTAGAGTCTTGGCAAAAGACCAGAAATGGTGCTCTTTCCGGCTCCCGAAGGTCCAACTATCGCAGTTAGTGTTCCAGGTTCACATCTAAAAGAGACACCACTTAGTACTTCTTCGCTTAAAACTTTTTCGGGTACAGATGGCGCTTCAAGTGAGGCGATAGAAATTTCATTGGCTTTTGGATAACTAAAACTCACATCACTGAATTCTACTGATGGCATGTTTTTAGGAATATGCACTGGGTTTATTGGGTCCTTCACCATTGGCTCTAAATCCAAGACTTCAAATACGCGTTCGAAGGAAACCAGTGCAGACATAACATCAACGCGAATATTCGAGAGTGAGGTAAGTGGCCCATATAACCGCGCTAAAAGTGCTGTGATAGCCAGCAATGTTCCAATTGTGATTTCTTTGTTTATCGCCAGATGACCGCCGATTCCATACGCAAAAGAAGTCGCGATTGCAGCAACAGATGTCATGGCTATAAAGAAGATTCTGTTAAGCATCGCGATCTTTATACCCATATCCGCAACGCGCCTAGCTTTACTCCGAAAGTTAGTGCCTTCAACAAGCCGGTCTCCATAAAGCGAGACTAAAAGTGCGCCAGAAACATTAAATCGCTCAGTCATTGTCGACGACATCTCAGCATTCAAATCAAATGACTTGCGGGTGTATATCGCCAGTTGTCGGCCTATCCATTTAGTTGGAACGATGAAAATTGGGAGCAGAATTAGGGAAACCACTGTGATCTGCCAAGACAACGTAAGCATTGCAATGATTACTAGTAAGAGAGTCAAAGTGTTGCTTACTATTCCAGACAAGGTAGACGTGAATGCTTGCTGTGCACCAATTACATCGCTATTTATTCGAGAGATTAACGAGCCAGTTTGGGTCCGAGTGAAAAATGCAATGGACTGTTTTTGAACGTGCTCAAATACTTGACTACGTAAATCGTAAATTAGGCCTTCCCCAATACGGCTGGAGAACCAGCGACCCAACATGCTAAACGCCGCATCTGCGATTGCAAGTAAGGCAACGATAAAAGCCAACTTTGTAACAACATCAGAGCGACCCGGCACTACACCATCATCGACAAGAGAACGAAGAAGTAATGGTGTTGCCACAACAAGAATCGCATCAACGATTACTGTTCCAATGAATATCACAAGGTATTTGCGATACGGAGCGGCAAAGCTAAAAATTCTTTTCAACGTTCCAGACTTTAATTTTTGGTGCTTAACCGATTGGTCTGAACTCATCGATCTCAAGGCCATCCATTGGCCATGCATTGACACTAATTAAACCGTGAACCCAATCGCACGCAATTGTTCGCGACCATCATCAGAAATTTTTCCTGGTCCCCAAGGTGGCATCCATACCCAGTTAATTTTTACATCTGAGGTAATGTCTGCAAGAACTTGATGTGTTTGATCTTCAATTACATCCTGCAACGGACAAGCAGCAGAGGTAAGAGTCATATCGAGAATCGCGACATTATTCTCATCAAGACGCATGTCATATACCAAACCTAGGTCGATTACATTTATTCCGAGTTCGGGATCGATTACATCCTTCATCGCCTCGGTTATGTCATCAAGCGTTGTATTTGCGCTAGTCATTTTCTCTCCTTAGTTTTTCGAACTCTGTATTGCTGCATCTTTAAATGCCATCCAACCTAATAGCGCACATTTTATACGGGCTGGGAACTTAGAAACACCAGCTAGGGCCACGCCATCTTCAAGAATTTCCTCGTCACCTGTCTTTGTTCCCTTGCTACTCATCAGGTCAGAGAAAGATTCAACAATTACGAGTGCTTGATCAAGATTTTTGCCAATCATCAAATCAGATGCAATGGAAGTGCTCGCCTGCGAAATTGAACAGCCCACCCCATCCCAGGACACGCTGGTAACAATTTGGTTTTCGATTGTTACATTCAAAGTTATTTCGTCTCCACAACTAGGGTTCACATGATGGACCTGTGCTGTGAATTGCGATTTAAGTTCTTTATTCAATGGATGTTTATAGTGATCTAAAATCACTTCCTGGTAAAGCGAGTCCAGTTCCATGTTAGACCTTAAAATATTTCTGAGCTTTTAGAATGGAGTGAATCAACACATCTACATCTGCTTCGTCATTGTAAACATAGAAGGACGCCCGCGTGGTTCCGCCGAGTCCCAATTTTCTCATCAACGGCCAAGCACAATGATGGCCAGTTCTTACCGCAACACCATACTGATCTAATACCTGACCAACATCATGTGGGTGAATTCCCTCAATCGTAAAAGATATTACTGAGCCACGATCTACGTTATCTTTTGGACCAATCAGTTTTACTTTATCCAGATCTTTAAACTTATCAAGCGCATATGCCGTTAAATCCTTTTCATGCTTGGCTACATTTTCCATACCCAAATTGTTTAGGTAATTTATCGCTGCAGCAAAGCCGATCGCCTGTGCCATGTTTGGAACGCCTGCTTCAAATCTCTTCGGCGATTGCGCCCACTTTGCTTCAGTCATCGTTGCAGTTTCGATCATCGAGCCACCAGTTAAGAAGGGCTCCATCTGATTGAGATATTCACTTCTGCCCCACAAGATTCCAATTCCAGTAGGACCTAACGCCTTGTGCCCGGAAAATGCTAGGAAATCAACGCCAAGAGTTTTAACATCAATTGCGAAATGTGGTGCCGACTGGCAGGCGTCGAGAACAACAACTGCACCAACCGAATGAGCGTGCTTAACAATTTTCTCAAGTGGAACAATTGTTCCAAGAACATTGGATTGATGAGTGATCGCTACGATTTTTGTCTTCTCGTTAATCAGCGAATCTATTTCGCTCTGATCCAATCGACCATCTGAACCAATTGAGAACCAGGCTAGTTCAGCCCCAGTCCGCTTCGCTAATTGTTGCCAAGGAATCAAATTCGCGTGATGTTCAAGTTCTGAAACCACTATGCGATCCCCAGGTTTTAGTGAGAAACGAGAGTTCGCGTCTGAGTTTCCAAATGAGTAAGCAAGAGCGTTGATGCTCTCTGTCGCACTCTTTGTAAAAATTACTTCATCTAGTTCTGCATTTAAGAAATACGCTAAAACCTGTCTTGCGCCTTCATAAGCAATGCTTGCCTCTTCAGCTAAAAGGTGAGCGCCGCGATGAACAGCAGCATTACTGGTTTCATAGAATTTGCGTTCTGCATCTAAAACTTGAAAAGGTTTTTGGCTAGTGGCACCGCTATCAAGATAAACCAGTCGATTATCCCCACGCATGACTTTGGAGAAGATAGGGAAATCTTTCCTAATCTCTGCCGGGGAGAACATCGGTTTCATTAATTATGCAGTTGTGTACTCTGCATAACCCTTCTCTTCTAATTTATCGGCTAGTTCTGGGCCACCCTCTTCGACAATCTTTCCAGCAGCGAATACGTGTACGAAATCTGGTCTGATGTAGCGAAGAATTCTTGTGTAGTGCGTGATTAACATAATTCCTAAATCGCTGTTGCCTTTAACACGATTTACACCTTCAGAAACAATGCGAAGCGCATCAACATCTAGGCCTGAATCTGTTTCATCCAATATTGCAAACTTTGGTTTAAGAAGTTCTAATTGCAGAATTTCATGGCGCTTCTTTTCGCCTCCAGAGAATCCTTCATTTACATTGCGCTCTGCGAAATTAGGATCCATGTTAAGTGACTTCATGGCTTCCTTGACTTCGCCAACCCAGGTTCTTAACTTAGGAGCTTCTCCGCGAATTGCTGTTGCTGCTGTGCGCAAGAAATTCGTAACAGAAACACCAGGCACCTCTACTGGATATTGCATGGCTAGAAACAGACCTGCCTTTGCTCTTTCGTCGACTGACATCGCTAGGACATCAACGCCATCAAGAGTTACGGAACCGCCGGTGATTGTGTATTTAGGATGCCCCGCAATTGAATAAGCAAGAGTTGATTTACCAGAACCGTTTGGACCCATGATTGCGTGGGTCTCTCCTGATTTGATTGTTAGATCTACTCCTCTAAGAATTTCGGTAAAGCCAGCTTCAGTTGCTACAGAAACCTGCAATCCTTTGATATCTAACGTGCTCATATTCTCCCCTTAACCTTCTGCAGATTTTCTGCTGGAAATAGTTACTGCATCGCCGGTGCGATTAACTTCAAAAGTTTCAACTGGTATTGATGCTGGTGGTGTTGCAACCTCGCCGGTGCGCAAATCAAACTCGGCCCCATGTAGCCAGCATTCGATTTTAAAACCGGTCACATCACCTTCTGAAAGTGATGCCTCGGAATGGGAACAAGTATCCGCAATTGCAAAAACTTCATCGCCAATGCGAGTCACGCAGACAGGAGTTCCATTTAAATCGAACTTAATTGGTTTACTTTCCACCAATGATTCAAAGGAGACGTTAACCATTACGCACCAACCTTTGCTAGTTCAGCATCGATGCGGTCCATCAAGCGATTTTCGATCTCTTCGTTCTTAATTTTCCCAACAATCTCGGCGAAGAAACCACGAACTACTAATCTGCGAGCAATTTCTGCAGGAATGCCACGAGATGAAAGATAGAAAAGTTGTTCATCATCAAAGCGACCTGTTGTGCTCGCGTGTCCAGCGCCAACGATTTCGCCGGTTTCGATTTCCAAGTTTGGAACGGAATCGGCCCGAGCACCATCAGAGAGAAGCAAGTTGCGGTTCAACTCGTAGGTATCAGTGCCTTCAGCATTGGAACGAATATAAACGTCACCAATCCAAACAGTATGTGCCTTATCCCCTGCTAATGCGCCTTTGTAATTAACTCGACTCTTCGCGTTAGGAACGTTGTGATCAACATGTAAACGATGTTCTAAATGTTGGCCATCAGTTGCGAAATAGAGTCCTTGCAAATCTGCACTTGAACCAGGACCGCTGTATTCAACCGTCGGCAGAAGTCTCACAAGTGAACCTCCGACAGTTACAACTATCGAATTGAATGTTGCATCCTTAGCAATAATCGCATGTTGTCGTCCTAAATGAACTGTTTTGTTACCCCACTCTTGCAGTGAAACAAATGTCAACGTTGCGCCTTGCGCTACTTCGAATTCAAACTCATCAGAGAGAATTGCCTCACCAGTGTTCTGCAGAATGATTGTTGCATGTGAATTAACACCGCAAGATATAAGAGTTCTACTCGCTTGTGGCTTTCCCGTTAAACTGCTGCGTTTCAACAACACTGGTAGCTCAAGTTGAACGTTATTGCTCACTTCAATATGCGAAATCTCTCGAATGAATTCACGTCCGCGTATGGAAGCAAGGTCTTCACTGCTCGAGATTGCAGGACAATCTGCTGCACTCTTTACAGTTAGTTTTACGCCATTCTGCGGATTGGAAATTGAAATACTGTTTACGCTTTCTAGCGGAACAGTTGAATCCAACAATCCACCAACTCTTGCCAGTGGAGTGAAGCGCCAAGCTTCTTCTCTACCGGTAGGAGCTAGATAATTTGTGGTTAAAGTGCTCATTAACCAACAGCACCTTCCATCTGCATTTCAATTAGACGGTTTAGTTCAAGTGCGTATTCCATAGGAAGTTCGCGAGCAATTGGTTCGATAAATCCACGAACAATCATTGCCATCGCCTCATCTTCACCAAGACCGCGTGACATTAGATAAAACAATTGATCATCACTGATCTTAGAAACTGTTGCTTCGTGTCCCATTGACACATCATCTTCACGAACATCAACATATGGATATGTGTCAGAGCGTGAAATCGAATCAACTAACAAGGCGTCACATTTCACTGTTGATTTTGAATGGTGCGCACCTTCGTTGATTTGAACGAGTCCACGGTAAGACGTGCGACCGCCACCGCGTGCAACCGATTTCGAAATAATTGTTGAAGATGTATATGGCGCTGCGTGCACCATCTTTGCGCCCGCATCTTGATGTTGTCCTTCGCCAGCAAATGCGATTGAAAGAGTTTCGCCCTTTGCATGAGGACCCATCAACATAACAGCTGGGTATTTCATCGTTACCTTGGAACCGATATTTCCATCAATCCATTCCATGGTTGCGCCTTCGGCACACATAGCGCGCTTTGTAACTAAGTTATAAACATTGTTCGACCAGTTTTGGATTGTTGTATAACGAACGCGGGCACCCTTTTTTATGATGATTTCAACAACGGCGCTGTGTAGTGAATCGGAAGAGTAGATCGGCGCAGTGCAGCCCTCTACATAGTGCACATAAGAATCTTCGTCAGCGATAATCAAGGTACGTTCGAACTGACCCATATTCTCGGTATTGATACGGAAATATGCCTGCAACGGGATATCAACCTTGACGCCCTTTGGAATGTAAATAAAAGATCCACCAGACCAGACAGAAGTATTTAGTGCTGCGAACTTGTTGTCGCCAACTGGGATAACAGTTCCGAAATATTCTCTGAACAATTCTTCGTGCTCGCGAAGTGCGGTATCAGTATCAACAAAAATCACACCTTGTTGCTCTAAATCTTCACGAATTGAATGATAGACAACTTCAGATTCATATTGTGCAGCTACACCAGAAACTAGGCGTTGCTTTTCTGCTTCTGGAATACCTAAACGATCGTAAGTATTCTTGATGTCATCAGGTAAGTCTTCCCATGAAGTCGCTTGCTTTTCTGTCGAGCGCACAAAGTATTTGATGGTGTCGAAGAAAATTCCAGTTAGGTCTGAGCCCCAGGTCGGCATTGGCTTCTTTTCAAACAGGGTCAATCCCTTGAGACGCAAGTCCAACATCCATTGTGGTTCACTCTTCTTTGAAGAAATATCGCGCACGACATCTTCGCTCAGACCGCGGCGTGAATTCGCACTGACGTCGTTCTTGTCAGACCAACCAAATTCATAATTTCCAATTCCCTCTAGTCCAGGATTCTTTGCTAGTACATCGCTCATATTAAGCTCGCTTTCCGGTTTTAGTTAGGTTTTTTGGATTTGGGATAAAGGTGGTGCAAACACCATCGCCGTGTGCGATTGTGGCAAGTCTTTGAACATGGGTTCCGAGTAGATCGGAGAATGCTTGAGTTTCAGCTTCGCAGAGCTCTGGAAATTGCGCAGCAACATGTGCAATTGGGCAATGGTTCTGGCACAGTTCCTCACCAATGCCTTGGGAATGATTATTTGCCGCATATCCATCATCTGTTAGGAATTTTGCTAGCGCATCACTTTTTTCACTTAAATTCTTTTTGTTTGCCAAAATCTGAGCAGCGCGTCTAGTTATATCTTCCGCGCGGCTTCTTGCAAACTCTTTAACTAAAGTCTTATCCCCTTTAGACGCCATAAAACGTAACGCTGACACTGCAAGATCGTCATAAGTATGTTCAAACTTTTCGCGTCCAGCATCAGTCATAACAAAAACTTTAGAAGGTCGACCACGACCTCTTGAATCTTTCGCACTTTGAAAAGGCTCGCGCGCAGTTAAAACACCTTCTGCAATAAGGTTGTCGAGATGTCGGCGAATTCCGGCTGGCGTAATGTGTAACTTGGCCGCCAGAGAAACCGCCGTCGCTGGTCCATTTTCAAGAATGGCCCGGGCAACTAAATCGCGGGTTCTGTCTTCAGTCTTTTTCACAACACAATTGTTGCGTAATTCGGCCAAACCCGCCACTCGGCTCACTGCCGCGGCGGGTGACTTCCAACGCATAGGCTACGAGCATGAACTTTCCGGTTTTTCTGTTTACCGCACTTCTAGTTCTTCAAGCCGGGTTGGTAGTTACAGGCGGGGCGGTCCGCTTAACTGGATCCGGACTTGGTTGTCCAACCTGGCCCGAATGCACCGATGGCTCCATCAAACCAGTAATCACTCAGGCCGAGGACCAATTACATGCCTGGATTGAATTCGGAAATCGCCTGATTGCCTGGCTAATTCTTATTCTCGCTCTTGCTGCGCTGATTTACATTGTTAAGAAATTGAAGAGTAGAAATGATTTCAAAAGATTACGTTTATTAGCAATTTTACAAATTCTTGGATTCTTGGGACAGGTTGTTCTCGGTGGAATAACTGTTTTGACCAAGCTGAATCCGATTTCTGTTTCGGCTCATTTTGTTTTGACGCTTCCACTTATCGCAGGCGCGCTTGCACTTCGACATAGAGTTTTGGATCGTCCAATCTTGCAACTACAACCTATGACACGAACAGTGACAAAAGTTGTTACTGCGTTATCTTTTGTAGTGCTTCTACTTGGAGTTATTGTGACTGGAACTGGACCTCATGCTGGGGATGCAGATGCCAAGCGTTATCCTTTTAAATTCGAAGCAGTTTCAATTCTGCACGCAGACTCGGTCATTGCACTCATTTGTTTAGCAATTGCACTTTACTTAGTAGTGAAGGTTTCAGAGTCCGCTGAAGTT
>CANLEG010000029.1 GCA_947489605.1 Actinomycetota bacterium | reverse complement strand
CCGGCTGCACAAGCGCACTTTGTAATCGACAAGATTGAAGCATCTCTTGAATCACTTGGTTCAAAACTTTCAGATGTCGTGCGCACAAGAGTCTTTGTAAACAATATGTCGGATTGGGAAGCCATTTCGCGGGCACATGGTGAGCGCTTTGCAGACATTCGACCAGCCAACACTATGTTTATTGCAAAACTTATTGGCAATGAATACTTAGTTGAGATCGAAGCAGAAGCGATTATTCAATAATGGCTATTCAATAATGCAGAAGCGTGAACTAGTTCCTGGCTATTCAATATCTCCAGTTATAAAAGGAGGATGGCAGTTAAGTGCGGGCCATTCACTAGATAAGAAGATTGAAGATGATCGTGCTATTTCTGATACGACATCCTTTATTGAAGCAGGAATTACTACGCTTGATTTTGGTGATATTTATACTGGCGTTGAAGAGTTAATCGGAAAATCAATAGCCAAGCTCCGTGAAGCCCACGGAGATAGCGCTCGTGATTTGGTCCAGTTACATACTAAGTATGTTCCTAATGAAAAATTCTTAGATAACTTTGATCGCTCTGATGTGAAAACAATTGTCACGCGCTCTCTTTCCCGTCTTGGCGTGGATCAAGTGGATATGGTCCAATTCCACTGGTGGAAGTATGAGGCAAATAATTATCTGGCTGCAATGGAAGAACTCTTCAAGTTAAAGAGTGCGGGAATGATTAAGCATATTGGAGTTACTAACTTTGATGTCGAGCGCTTGCGCGAAATGGTTGATGCCGGACTGAAGCCAGCGAGTATCCAAGTGCAGTATTCAATGATTGACACCAGGGCTGAAGATGAAATGGCGCAATACTGTTTAGAAAATGGCATTGGAATTCTTTGTTACGGCACTGTTGCAGGTGGTTTCTTCTCAGAGCGATTCTTGGGAGTTGCCGAACCAACATCATTTGATACTCGCTCAAGCGTTAAATATCAGTTAGTCATTAAGGAATTTGGTGGTTGGGAATTATTCCAAGAATTGCTCAAAGTTCTGGATGTGATTGCAAAGTCTCACAACACAGATATTGGAACAATTGCATCTGCTTACATCGTAAATCGACCAGCAGTTGCTGCCGTCATTGTTGGTGCCCGGAATCTTTCACATTTAGAATCTAATTTAAAAATTCCAACGATAAAATTTAGTGAGACAGAACTTGCGGCAATCGCAAATGTCTTGAGCAGGAGCAAGGGACCAAAGGGTCCGGTCTATTATCTAGAGCGTTACAACGATGAACATCGCAACATCATGCACACCAATAATAATTAAGTTAAATCTTCAGCTTTCAACTTAACGGCCCGAATTCGATCAATCTTCATGATTAATTTCTCTTCTGGATCTGGGCAGGCGACAAGTGAATCTTGTTCTAGCCAATCATCCGATGCCATCTTCCGCTGCTTTGCTGGAAGTAATGGAAGGACAGACGCAATCGCATACATACAAAAATGTTTTCCTTCGGGAATTCGAAGCTCCGCGCTATTCGTTACTTCGAAATAATCTCCTGGCTTTAAACCGCAGACGGACCGGCCACCGATGCTGTCGACCGTAACGCGAAGATCAAAAATTTCCATGCGTAAAGAATAGGGCAAACAACGGATTAGGAAACTAATAAATAACTTTAATTCGAGACTGCCGAACCTAAAGTTACGCTAAATGTCTTAGAGCCACCGGTCGGCATTGTAACTATTACAGTCACTTTATCGCCGGGAGCAAATGAGCGAATTCGAACTATCGCAGATACATAATCTGTTATCCGAATACCGTTGATTGAAGTAATTATTGCTCCTGCAGGAATTCCCGCTTTTTCAGCGCCCTCATTGGGAGTCAGGCTGGAAATCTTTGCACCTTTGCCAGCAGTAAAACTCTGATCAAAGAACACTCCAAGAACTGGTCTCGTTGCTTTTCCGTTGGCAATAATTTCATTCATAACACGAGACGCTTGATTCATTGGAATTGCAAACCCAAGTCCAATCGATCCACTCTGCCCCGCAACTGAACCAAGCGTTGCGGTTGCAGCATTAATTCCAATCATGCGTCCCAAAGAATCAGTTAGTGGGCCACCAGAATTTCCGGGATTAATTGCTGCGTCTGTTTGAATTGCATCTACATAAGATTCGGTTGTATTTGATCCACCACTTGTGACAACTGGTCGATTTAGTGAAGAGACGATTCCACTTGTAACTGTGTGATCAAGGCCAAGTGGTGAACCGAAGGCAATAACTTGGTCACCGATTCGTATTTGGCTTGAATCACCGATTTCAATTGTTGGAAGGTTGCCTTTGTTTATCTTAAGAACTGCTAAATCATAATTTGGCTCTCGGCCCACAATTGTTGCAACTGCTTGATCTCCGTTATCTAACTCAACGGTAATTGTTCCAGCACCACCGGCAGCACTTTCGATGACGTGATTATTAGTAACTACATAACTAAAAGTTGAAGTTGTTTTAAAAATTGAACCCGAACCAGTTCCGCCACCATTAGGTGTTGTGACATTTATGGTTGCAACGCTTGGAAAAACCTTCGTTACAATCGAATTAATGCTTCCGGCAGCAGTACTTGGTGAACCGAGAGTTACCCCAGTTCTATTTGAAGGACACGAATTATTTACCGCTGCATAGATGACCTTGGTCTTCTTATCAACACAAGCATTTACAACGGATGTACTGAAAACTCCTGCTGCGGTTGCTACGCCACCCACCATTGTTATTCCGAGAACAAATCCTGCTATTACTTTTGACGGTGAGCTAATCATCGAATTTTTCATAGCGCTATCCTAATTTCTCTTTCCTTAACGAGTGGGGCGAAAAAGATTAGTTATTTCTGTGAGTTTAATCGGGATCCTTCACATCTGCGATCTGCATATTTCGCATGGCAGGCGTTGCTAGCATCGCGAAGATAAGGACTGCACTAAAAATAGCTAGAAAATAGAGGGTATTTGAGATTCCAATCGCGATTGAAAGCGGACCGGCAATCGCTAGCCCAACAGGGCGCAGCAACATTGTGCCCATGGCGTCAAAAGAAGAAACTCTCGAAAGTGCTTCGCGTGGAACCTCTCTTGCCATTGCAGTCGACCAAATTGTTATCCATAAATCTAGCGTTATTCCCCAAAGCAGTGCGCAGAAGGCGATAAACCAGATTGATTGTGGTTTTGCCATGGACCACATATAGAGCGAAATTGAAAAACTAATCAGCAATAAGAAGCGTATTGGATATTTTAGCTTTATTTTTAATCCAATAATTGATCCCAGTAACAAACCTATCCCCTCAAAGGTTAAAACTAGAGACCAAGATTTTGCACCATTAAATTCTTTCAAGGCAATCAAGGGTCCCAAGATATTTTCTCCCGCTGCCCAAGCCAGAATAATAAATGAAAATCCAAATACCCCAATTACGATCCAACGGAATGAAATAAATATTTTCCAACCATGGATTAAATCATCAAACATTGAGTTCTCAGTTTTCACACCTGCTGGCGAAGCATGTCTAAAGGTTAATAGAACTATTCCTCCGATAGTAAATGTTGCGGCATCGATTGCTAAGGCCCAGGTTGCACCCCAGCCAGCAACGATAATTCCTCCTACTGCCGCTCCTAAAATTATTGCGCCATTGGAAAAGAAATTGTTTACAGAATTGGTCTTCTGCAAGTGTTCATCTGGAACAAGGGCTGGAAGAACTCCTGACATTGCGGGCCAGAAAATTCCCCACATCAATCCAAAGTTAATATTTACAATAAGCAAGACAATTAGCGGAACATCGCCGGTTGCAAAAAAAGCTACTTGCACAAATAGGCCTGCGGAAGCTACTAAATCAGCAAAAGCTACAGCTCTTATGCGACCAAATTTATCTGCCAATACACCGCCGAATGGGCTCATTATTAGCATCGCAACCGTTGTTGATCCCAGAACAAGTCCCAACATATTTGCATCGCCTTTTGGCAGATTCAAAATTCCAAAGGCAAGGGCAATTGGAGACATTCCATTTCCAAAGTTGCTAATAAAGCGAGCAAAATAAAAGCGCTTTATATAGCGGAAATTAAATAGTCCAGTGAAGTGCACTTGATTATGATACTTGCAGATTAACTAGTTCTCCGACCTTAAATCTTGCCGTTGGAGCGCCACTTAATATATGAACACTTCCTTCACCATATACCCGCCAATAATTTTCAGTGAGGCTTGTGTCTTCATCTATCCCTGTGACTAAAGCGGTGTCTTCATCTATCCCGATTATCACAGTTCCATCCGGCGCTTTCATAACAATTTTTGCCGCGCTATCTGGAATCCAACCAAAAAATTTATTGTAATGCGGGATTGGCCGTAGATGTGGAATCACATTTAGTCCAGGAATTCCTTCCTCTTTCATTCGGAAAAAATTTGGGACATCACTACTAAGTGCCATCGCACCTGCGCTGCAACCTGCCAGTGACGCCCCAGCCAACCAATTCTTTTTTATCTCATCCCACAGCGGTGTTTCATATAAAGAATTTGCCAAATATCCTGGATCTCCACCAGAGAAATATATAAGAGCTGCGTCTTTAACTAGCGAAATGTATTTATCGTTGAATGCATCTTCACGTTTAAATATTGGAAGAAATTCTTGAACTGTGCCGATGCGGCGCGCTTGATCAGCCCCTCGAGATTCCCAAAACTTCAAACGCTCCGAGCTCTCTTCACCTGCCGCAGTGGGAATTTGTAAGAATCTATTTGGTTTTCCATTAGAAATTCCAGAGTTTATTAGCGCACTCTCAAGGTCGTGCATTACCGGTAAATATTCGCCTGATCCAACCAATGCGAGTGCACCAATTCTTCCCATATGGTTACTTTAACGACAACCATTCAATTTCTTATTAGGTAAGATACTCGTTATGCGTAAATGGGCCAGAAAAATTGCGGTGGCTCTCTCTATTGGGATTGTTCTAACATCTGGTGGCTTTCACCTCTTTAGCAAAGCCGCTTCTAGTGCGATTCCAAGATCTAAGGTCTTGCAAGGTGCGGCACAGTCACAAAATGGTGATACAAATATTCTATTAATTGGTCTTGATAGCCGTAGAGATAATGATGGCAACCCAATTCCTCGGGAAATATCAAAACTGCTCCATGTTGGACCAGCAAGCGTCGGTGGATATAACACCAATACTTTAATTTTGATTCACCTTCCTGCTGGTGGTAAAAAAGCTGTAGCAATTTCTATTCCTCGCGATGATTATGTAAATGTTCCAGGCTACGGCATGAAAAAAATTAAAGAGGCATATGGTTACGCAAAATATGCTGAAGATTCAAGACTCTACAAAGAAGGTATAAAACAACCTGCTCGCGAACATCTTGCTCGGGATGCTGGACGCGCAGCAACAATTGCCACTGTCTCCCAATTTTTAGATGTTCCAATTGATCACTTTGCTGAAGTTAACATGATTGGATTTTATGATTTAGCAAATGCTCTTGGTGGAATTCAAGTCTGTTTAAAGAATGCTGTTAATGATACGAAGTATTCTGGGGCGGTATTTCCTGCGGGCTTGCAGACTATTTCTGGCGCCGATGCTCTCAAGTTTGTTCGCCAACGGCATGGACTTCCAAACGGCGACTTGGATCGAACTCACCGCCAGCAAGCGTTCCTAACTGGAGTTATTACAAAGTTTAGAACTCAAGGAATTTTTGGCGATATCGGAAAACTTTCCGCATTGTTAAATGTTGCAAAGAAAGATGTCGTGATTGATTCTGGTTTTGATGTTCTCGGCTTCTTGCCACAGGCAAAGGCGCTTACTGGCGGAAATATCAAGTTCCACACCCTACCTATCGAGGGCTATGTAATGCGCAACAGCCAGAGTGTTAACTTGGTAGATGAGATTAAAGTTCGTAAATATGTCCAAGATTTATTTAATCCAAAACCAAAAGACCCTAATGCAACCGCTTCACCTAAACCAACTAAAATTAATTACGCTAATTTAGCAAGTGGAAAACCAGTTGATGGCAGCAAAATTCCTTGCGTCTATTAGATAGAGCTGAGGGAATATGTTTGCTATTTTTGCAGTATTAATAGGTGTTGTCGTTGCTATTCAATCTCGCATAAATGGCCAACTTTCAGTCGATCTTGATAATGGACTAGCCGCTGCCCTGGTTTCATTTCTAACTGGTCTGGCTTTAGTAACTGTTTTAGTTTTTGGATTCAAACGCGAGCGCGCAGCACTGTTTAGAATCTTCGTGGCAGTTAAAAACAAAGAGCTTCTGACTTGGGAAGTTATGGGTGGCGTTCTTGGTGGGGTCTTTGTTGCTGCGCAAAGCATTGTTGTTCCACAAATTGGCGTTGCACTTTTTACAATTAGCGTCGTTGCAGGCCAGACCGTATCTTCGCTTTTGGTAGATAAAGCTGGAATAACTCCGAGCGGGAAACAGAAGATAACTAAGCCTAGAATTCTTGGCGCGGTCGCTACTTTAATTGCCGTAGCGATTGCAGTATTCCCTGATTTAACAGATTCAGAATTTAGATTTCTGCCTCTTACATTTGCCTTAATTGTTGGTGTATTCGCATCTATCCAACAAGGTATGAATGGCCGAGTAAATGTTATTGCCCAAAGACCTCTTGCAACCGCTTGGTTAAACTTTGCTAGCGGTGCTGTAGTAGTTCTGGTTGCACTTTCGGTAGATCTTGCTCTTGGTGCAACAATCGAGCCATTGCCTAGTAATTTCTGGGTTTATACCGGTGGCACTGCTGGATTAGTTTTCGTAGCGGTCTCGGCCTACATAATTAAACATTTAGGGGTATTAAATTTTGTAATTCTAAACATTGCGGGTCAATTGGTTGGTGCCATCATTATTGATTGGTTAGCTCCAGCAAAGGCTGGATCACTAAATGGTTATTTAATTTTTGGAACGGTAATGACAATTGTTTCAATTGCAGTTTCAAAGCTTTATGAAGCCCGAAAAACTAAGGCTTAGTCCTCTAGCGCTGCTGGCTGCTACTTAGTACGAGGTTTAGGCTTACCCGCATTTTTATTTGGGCCAGCCTTCTTAAAAGTTCCCTTAGCAATTGGGGCTTTTTTAGCTGGTGCTTTTTTAGCAAACTTCTTCGGTCCTGAAGCCTTTTTAAATGCTGGACGCTCAACCTTCTCAGTATCTGCACGCCATGTCGATGTCGCAGGACGAGAGTCAGATTTATAACTCTTCTTTACAGGACGATCGAATTTTTCTGACTTATCAAACTTATCAAACTTAGAAGTTTTGCTTGCTGGCTTAGGAGTATTGAAACGATCTACCTTTGCTGGGCGATCTGATTTTTCAAAACGCTCTGCTTTTGGATGTCGGTCGGCACGAAATGTGCGTTCTGGCTTTCCGCGCTTTTCAAATTTATCCGGTCGCTCGGTTCTAACTGGACGCTCGGTGCGTTCTGGCGCAGGCTTACGATCTTCATATTTTGGTTTCGCGGGAGCAGCGCCACGGAATGAACGAACAGGTTTTTCTCTCTCGCCATCTCCAACACGTCCGCCGCCTTCGCTACGCTTTTTAAAATTACTTGCATGCCCGCGTCGGAATCCACCACGGTCACCACGGTCGCGACTTCCGCGATCATTGCGTCCTGGTTTTTCAGCTTCAACGATTACTGGAATTCCTGATGGTTCTTGGGACCCTGTAACGCGAACTAATTCTGGATCTGATGGGCGCACATAAACTTCATTTAACTTAACTTTTGCTTGATTTGTAATTCCAAAAATTCCACGCTTCTGCTTGTGAGTAGCAAGAGTCACTACAACTCCTGTTGCACCTGCACGAGCTGTTCGCCCAGCACGGTGTAAATAATCCTTATGATCTGCTGGAGCATCAACGTGCACAACTAACGAAACATCATCTACGTGAATTCCGCGAGCCGCAACATCTGTTGCTACAAGTGCTGAAGCACGACCATCCTTAAACGCTGCAAGAACGCGTGTGCGTTGGCCTTGTGATTTACCGCCATGCAATACGCCAACTGGAACACCAGAACGAAGCATTTTTTCGGCAAGTTTATCTGCGCCATGTTTTGTGCGAACAAAGAAGATTGTGCGGCCTTTGCGCGCAGCAATTTGTGTTGCAACTAAATCTTTGTGGCCTTGATCCATGATTAGAACGTGGTGCAACATATCTGCAGCACGAGACTTTTCATTCTCAAGTGAATGAGTAATTGGGTCTTTTAGGAAGCGCTTTACAAGTGAGTCAACGTCGCGATCAAGGGTTGCAGAGAAAAGCAATCTCTGGCCATCATCTTTTGTCTGACCTAAAATATCTTTTACAACTGGCAAGAAGCCCATATCGGCCATCTGATCTGCTTCGTCTAGAACAGTTATTGCAACATCATCTAGAACAACATGCTTCTTCTCAATTAAATCTATTAAACGACCTGGGGTTGCAACAAGAATTGTTACACCAGAGCGAAGTGCTTTGATTTGGCCAACATAAGAAAGGCCACCGGCTACAACTTGAGTGCTAAGTCCAACTTTACGAGAAAGTGGGCCAACAACATCAGAAATTTGAACAGCAAGTTCACGGGTAGGAGAGAGAATTAAACCAAGTGGGCGGTGTGGCTTTGCAATACGACCTTCAAGTCGAGTCAACATAGCGAGACCGAAAGCTAGAGTTTTTCCGGATCCAGTCTGGCCACGGCCTAGAACATCGCGTCCTTTTATTGCATCTGGAAGCGTTGCGCTTTGAATTGGAAAGGGTGAAGTAATTCCTTGAGCGTCCAGAGCTTCTACGAGCGCAGGAGCAATACCTAAATCTTTAAATGACATAAAAATACCAATCGAGACATCAAGCGTGTCTCGTGGTGCCAAAGATTAAGACTCG
>CANLEG010000028.1 GCA_947489605.1 Actinomycetota bacterium | reverse complement strand
AAGTGCAACATCAGATCTGGACGCCGCAACAGCCATGTTGCGCGTGTATTGCTCGTGGCCAGGTGCATCTGCAATTATCAATCTGCTGCCATTTAAAAGTGACATCGAACGATATGCAACATCGATTGTGATTCCCTGTTCGCGCTCTGCTTCAAGCCCATCAGTTAGAAGTGAGAAATCAATTTCTCCGGCAGCAATTGTTGAACCACCACGGCGAACACTTCTTGCAGTGGCCACTGTGTCATGAGGAATACTGTCTGTTTCGACAAGTAACCGGCCGATTAAAGTTGATTTTCCATCGTCAACGCTGCCGCAAGTTAAGAGGCGGATTAGCGGTTTAGTCTTTGGAGTAGCCATTAGAAATAGCCCTCGGTTTTCTTCTTCTCCATTGAATCTTCTTTATCGCCATCAATTAATCGAGTGGCACGTTCAGATAATTTAACTTCTGATACTTCAGCTAGAACTTCAGCAATAGTTGTTGCAGTTGATTCAACTGCTGCAGTTAGGGGATAGCAACCCAAAGTTCTAAATCTAATTAAGCGATTCTCTGGGGTCTCACCATTTATTAACGGGAATCTTTCATCATCGACCATCAGCATTTGGTCACCGCGCCAAACTACCGGTCTCTCTTTTGCGAAGTAGAGAGGATTAATCGGAATTTCATTCAGACTTATGTAATGCCAGACATCTAATTCGGTCCAATCGGATATTGGAAAAATTCGCATTGATTGTTCTGGGCGAAGGCGAGTGTTGTAAGTGCGCCAAAGTTCTGGACGCTGTTCTCTTGGATTCCAACGGTGGCCAGCTTCACGAACACTGAAGATTCGTTCTTTGGCCCGACTCTTCTCTTCATCCCGACGCGATCCACCAATTGCACCATCAAACCCATATTTATCAAGTGCTTGGCGAAGTCCTAAGGTTTTCATAACTCGGGTGTATTCAGAGATTCCTCGGGTAAAGGGAGTGACGCCTTCTTGCACACCTTCTTGGTTGGTGTGAACGATTAATTCCAAACCATACTTACTGGCAACTTCATCTCGAAAGGAGATCATCTCCTTAAATTTCCAAGTGGTATCAATATGCAAAAGTGGAAATGGAATTGGCGCTGGATAGAAAGCTTTCCGAGCAAGGTGCAATAAGACTGAGGAATCTTTTCCAATTGAATAGAGCATCACCGGTTTGGCAAACGAGGCTGCGGTCTCTCGGAGAATTTCTATCGATTCATTCTCGAGAGCCTTTAGGATTTCTGGCGAGCTCTGCACATTGGAATCTTAGTTATTTATCGTGTGAAACTGGCAAAAAAGCCTGATGTGCCGCTATTTTTTAGCTAAATGCTCGGTCAATCTAGCGGCTGTTGCAACGACCGCAGCGGCATGTATGCGACCAGGTTGACGGCCCAATCTTTCAACTGGACCGCTAATACTTACAGCGGCAATTACTTTATTATTTGGCCCACGAACTGGCGCAGATACAGATGCAACACCGGCTTCACGTTCACCAACTGATTGTGCCCAACCCCGGCGTCTCACCGCAGCAAGTGATGCGGCGGTAAATTTAGAATTATTAAGTGCGCGATGTAATTTATCTGCATCTTCCCAAGCTAGAAGTATTTGGGCGCCAGAACCAGCCTGCATAGTTAATACGGTTCCGGTTGGAACTGAATCTCGAAGCCCAGATAAACGTTCGGCAGTGGCTACACAGATACGTTGGTCACCTTGGCGGCGATAAAGCTGGGAACTCTCACCAGTTGCATCGCGAAGTGCGGCTAACGCAGCACCAGCAACGGCCAATAACCGATCTTCGCCCGCGGCTGAAGCAAGTTCAGATGATCTAAGGCCCAGAATAAAACGGCCGGCATAATCCCGAGAAACCATACGATGAAATTCGAGTGCTACTGCCAATCGGTGTGCAGTTGGGCGAGCGATTCCAGTTGCGGCTACAAGTTCAGATAACGAATGTGGTCCGGCTTCAAGGCAGGCGAGGATTTTTACGGCTTTATCTAATACGCCAACTCCGCTATTCTTTCTGTCCACGATGTAATACTGGCATCTCACCATTTGAAATGCAAGTATTTAGGAATATAAATAAGGGGCTGTGATGGGAAAGACGTTAGCCGAAAAGATTTGGGCTGATCACATTGTTCGCCAACATGAAGGCGAACCAGATCTTCTATATATCGATCTGCACCTGATTCATGAAGTAACGAGCCCACAAGCATTTGATGGTCTGCGCCTAGCTAATCGCAAAGTTCGCCGCCCAGAACTAACTATTGCTACCGAAGACCACAACGTTCCAACACTAAATATTGATAAACCAATTGCTGATCCAGTTTCAAAGCTACAAGTTGATACCTTGCGCAACAATTGCGCTGAATTCGGTGTCCGCATTCACTCACTTGGCGATGTCGAGCAGGGAATTGTTCACGTGGTTGGACCACAACTAGGAATCACTCAACCTGGAATGACAATTGTTTGCGGTGATTCACACACCTCAACACATGGCGCTTTTGGTGCGCTCGCATTCGGTATCGGAACATCAGAAGTAGAACATGTTCTAGCAACTCAAACCCTTCCACTTGTGCGCCCAAAGACAATGGCGATAAATGTAGACGGCACTTTAAAACCAGGTGTAACAAGTAAAGATATTATTTTGGCAATCATCGCAAAGATTGGAACTGGCGGTGGACAAGGCTACGTTCTTGAATATCGTGGTTCTGCAATTCGTGCGCTTTCAATGGAATCACGAATGACTGTCTGCAACATGTCGATTGAAGCTGGCGCACGTGCTGGCCTAATTGCACCAGATGAAATTACTTTTGAATACTTGAAGGAAAAGCCACATGCACCTAAGGGCGCTGATTGGGATGCTGCAGTTTCATATTGGAAAACTCTGCAATCAGATTCTGATGCGAAGTTTGATGTAGAAATTTCACTTAATGCCGATGACCTAGAACCATTTGTAACTTGGGGAACGAACCCAGGACAAGGTTTGCCACTTAATTCGAAGGTGCCAAACCCAGCGGATATCACTGATGCTGAAGAACGTGGCGCAGCTGAGCGAGCTCTTACTTACATGGGACTTATTGCTGGCACTCCTCTTAAAGATATAAAAGTAGACACAATTTTCTTAGGCTCTTGCACCAATGGTCGCATCGAAGATTTACGTTCTGCTGCAGATGTGCTTAAAGGTAAGAAGATTTCTAAAGAAGTTCGCATGCTTGTTGTTCCAGGTTCAGCTCGCGTTAGATTGCAAGCAGAAAGCGAAGGCCTAGATAAAGTATTTCTAGATGCCGGAGCAGAATGGCGCACCGCAGGTTGTTCAATGTGTCTTGGCATGAACCCAGATCAGCTTGCAGTTGGTGAGCGTTCTGCTTCAACTTCAAATAGAAACTTTGAAGGCCGTCAAGGTAAAGGTGGACGCACTCACTTAGTAAGCCCACTAGTTGCAGCAGCAACTGCGATACGCGGCACACTTTCATCACCGGCAGATTTGTAAGGAGAGAAAAATGGAAAAATATTTAAGTCATACCGGCAGCGTTCTTCCACTTCGCCGAAGCAATGTTGATACCGATCAAATCATTCCAGCCGTCTATTTGAAGCGAGTTACAAAGAGCGGCTTTGAAGATGGCCTTTTTGGCGCCTGGCGAAATGATCCAGAGTTTGTTCTGAACAAACCAGAATATTCTGGTGCCACAATTTTGGTAGCCGGCGTTGACTTCGGAACCGGTTCATCTCGTGAGCACGCGGTATGGGCCCTACAAAATTATGGTTTTAAGGTAGTTCTCTCTAGCCGCTTTGCAGATATCTTCCGTGGCAATTCCCAGAAGGCTGGGTTGCTAACTGTTGTAATTGATCAAGCAGATATTGAAGCCATTTGGGTTGCGGTTGAGGCTGACCCTAAAACCCAAATCAAAGTGGACCTTGAAGCCAAAACCGTTAGTTATGGAAGTAAGTCAATCGGATTTGTAATCGATGATTACACCAGATGGCGTTTGATGGAAGGTCTTGATGACATCGGTCTTACGCTTAAAAACATTGATCTTGTGAGTGCTTTTGAAGAATCTAGACCAAGTTTTAAGCCTAAAACGCTTCCAGCACTTTCATAAGCAACAATAATTTCAAAACTCTAAAGTTATAATCTAGAGTTTTTCTCGCGTGAAAAGTGCGCTTTTTGCAGTTTGGTTGAAACAATTAAATTCCGACACGCCACTACATATGCCGCCCGTTATTTGTTTGCACGCGTAGATTTCTTACCAAGTTAGGCGAATGCCTAAAATTTATGCGTAAATAAGGGGATTGATATGAACAAGGCCCAGTTCATCGCAGCATTGGCTCCGCACTTCGGCGATAGCAAGAAGGAAGCGGCTCGTGCAGTAGATGTAGTTTTTGACACCATCGTTCGCAACATTTCAAAGGGCGAAGATGTGATGATCAATGATTTCGGTAAGTATAAGAAAGTTGACCGTCCAGCACGTAAGGGTCGTAACCCTTTCACTGGCGAAACAATTCAAATCAAGGCAAGCAAGAAAGTTCGTTTCTTGCCAGCAAAGGCGCTTAAGGAAGTTATCTCTGGCGCACGTAAACTTGAACCAGCTCCAAAGCCACCAGTAAAGGTTGTTGCTAAGCCAGCAGCTAAGAAGGCGGCTCCAAAGAAGGCAGCGAAGAGGAAGCCAGCTAAGAAGGCTCCTGCAAAGAAGAAGACAGCTGCAAAGAAGAAGCCAGCGAAGAAGGCTGCAAAGCGTCGCTAGTCGTTAAGTAATTAAAAAAGAGGGAGCCAGAAATGGTTCCCTCTTTTTAATGGGAATTAGTAATTGCGAATTAGGATGTAGACATGCAATTCGAGGCACCAAGCGGTTATCCACTCGGAACCAATAAAACTTTTAAGTATGCGGCAGCGATTATTATTCCAATTTTAAAAATTTTTACAAAACGAGATTGGCGTGGCGTTGAGAATCTTCCTAAATCTGGTCCGGTAATAGTTATTTCAAATCATCTTTCATATGCAGATGCCTTAGTTTTCGCACATTTTCTTTATGGCAATGGCCGCGCAGTTAGATATTTAGGAAAAGATTCAGTCTTTAAAATCCCAATTCTTGGAAAAATTATCGCGAGTTCTGGTCAGATTCCAGTAGCCAGAGAAACGGATAAAGCGTCACACGCTCTTGATAGCGCACTTGGATTATTGGAAGCGGGACATTGTGTTGGAATTTATCCGGAAGGCACGCTTACTCGAGACGCAAAACTCTGGCCGATGGTTGCAAAGACTGGGATTGCAAGATTGGCGATCATGAGTAAGGCACCAGTAATTCCGATTGCACAATGGGGGGACCAGAATCTCTTAGCGCCATATTCAAAGAAGGTTATTCTTTGGCGGCGGACAAAAATTAGATATCTCGCCGGTCCGGCCCTAGATTTCAGCAGATGGTATGGAAAAGAGGAAGATCAGGCGGCGCTTGTGGAAGCTACAGCGTATGCAATGGCTGGAATTACTAAATTGTTGGAGGAAATTAGGGGAGAATTAGCGCCTGATGAAATATTCGATCCGCATAATTCCAACTTACCTCGTACCGGCAATTTCAAGGATAATAAGAAGGCGAAGGATTAGTTAAATGTCAAAGTTTACCGTTCTTGGTTCTGGCGCTTGGGGAACAACTCTTGCGCAAGTTCTCTGTGACTCTGGTCAAGATGTTTTAATTTGGGGCCGTAATTCGGATTCAGTAAATGAAATAAATAATAAGAATGCAAATTCGAAGTATCTTCCTGGCATCGAGCTACCAAAGCAATTGCGTGCAACTTTAGATGTGCAAGAAGCTTTTGATTTTGGCGATGCAATTGTTCTAGCTATTCCAGCACAATCACTTCGAGAAAATTTGTCTGGCTGGGTCAATAACTTTCCAAGCGACAAACCAGTAATAAGCACGTTAAAGGGTATTGAAGCAGAAACTCAACTTCGAATGACTGAAGTTGTAACTGAAATTCTTGGTATTCCACCAGCACGTATTGGTTTGATTACAGGTCCGAATTTGGCTGGTGAGCTCTCTTTGCGACAACCAGCTGGCGCAGTTGCTGCTTCATCGAATACCGAAATTTCAGAAATGATGATTGAGGCATTCACAACACCATATTTCAGAATTTATCCATCAGAAGATTTAGTTGGTTGCGAACTAGCGGGTGCGGCAAAGAGCGTAATTGCACTTGCAGTTGGAATGGCAATCGGACTTGAACTTGGTGAAAATACTCAAGCAATGATTATTACTCGTGGTCTTAGTGAGGTTGCAAGATTTGGAAATGCCTATGGTGCAAACCCACTTACGAACCTTGGTCTTGCCGGAATGGGTGATTTAGTTGCATCGTGCGGTTCTGGATTGTCTAGAAATAGAACATTTGGTGAAGCACTTGGTCGTTCTGGAACTATGGCCCAAGCACGTATAGAAGTTGCAAAGACGGTTGAGGGAGTTGCATCTGCCGCTGCAATCCTTGAACTTGCACACCGGGTTGGCGTGGAGGTTCCAATTATTGAAGTTGTTGCCGATGTTGTTCGTGATCGAATTTCACCAAGTGAAGCTATTACTCGTCTTATGACCGTGAGCATGGCGGCTGAGATTTAATGAGCCGAATTAAAGTCGGAATCGTTGCTGGTGGTAAATCTAGCGAGCACGAAATTTCGTGTATTTCCGCAGGTGGGGTGTTATCAGCGATTGATCTAGATAAATATGAACCACTTTTAATTGGTATTACAAAAGCGGGCAAGTGGGTTTTGCCGCCGGCCGATTACAACTTAAAGATTCAAGGTGATGTTCTGCCGGAAATTAGCGATGACCTTCCAGGAACGAGTATCGATAAGTTAAATGTGGATCTGCTATTTCCAGTACTACATGGTCCATATGGTGAGGATGGAACGTTTCAAGGTCAGTGCGAAATGGCTGGGATCAGATATGTGGGCTCTGGGGTTTTAGCAAGTGCTGCCGGCATGGATAAGTCTTTTGCAAAACCAATTTTTCAATCACATGGTTTAAAAGTTGCACCCGGAATGGTTATTCACCAACGAGATTGGCAGATTGATGAAGTTCGCATTCTGGCTAGCGCCACTGAATTTGGTAACCCACTCTTTGTTAAGCCCGCTCGAAGTGGATCAAGTCGTGGAACAAGTAAAGTCAAAAGCGTTAAAGAGTTAAAGACTGCAATTAATTTTGCAATGCAGTTTGATACAAAGGTATTAGTTGAAAGCGCAATCGTCGGGCGCGAAATAGAGTGCGCAGTTCTGCAATTAAATGGTGTCGCCTTGGCCTCACCAGTTGGTGAAATAAAGATTTTGGGAGACCATGAATTTTATGATTTTGATGCAAAATACCTAGATAATTCGACTGAAGTAATTGTTCCAGTGCATCTGCCATTTGGTGTTCAAGAGGAGATTCAAAACTTTGCGACCCAAGCTTTTGATGCACTTGGCTGCGAGGGTTTGGCACGGGTTGATTTCTTCTATACCGGCACCGAAATAATCATTAATGAGATAAACACTATGCCTGGTTTCACTGCAACTTCAGTTTTCCCAAAGTTATGGGCTGCTGGTGGTATTGGATATACCGAGTTGATTACAAACTTAATTGAAGCGGCTATTGCGCGTCCAATAAATGTAACGCGCTAAATAACCTAAAACTTATGAAGTAGTTACTGGGCAAGTTAGCGTGCGGGTAATACCTGGAACTGCTTGAACTTTCGCCAAAATTGCGCGTCCCAAATCTTCCATGCTTGGTGATTCGGCTCGCATAATTACATCGTAAGGACCGGTGACACCTTCAGCCAGAGTCACACCTGGAATAGCTGAAACCGCTTTTGCAACACTTGTAGCCTTACCAACTTCAGTTTGAATGAGGATGAATACTTGAACTGACATTTGAATTACTCCTAAATTTTCTGCTTGCCACAGCGCCGTGATTGCAGTGTTAAAGGCTACCGCCTCTAGAGTTGGTTTGGGGATTTATATTTTAGGGAGGATTTAAAGTGGCTAGCGAGTCCGAGTTGATTGCCGCGCTCTCTGCGGTCTTTACGCTCTCGGATCCCAACGTACTTGTAGGAATCGGCGATGACGGGGCAGTAATTAAAGCTAGTTCGAAGAATTTAATTGCCGCTTCAGATATGGCAGTTGAGGGAGTTCACTTCAATCGCACTTGGTCTAGCCTCCACGAAATTGGCGCCAAATTAACTGCGGCAAATCTTGCAGATGTTTATGCCATGGGAGGCACTCCAAAATATTTATTAGTTAGCGCTGGTTTAACTCCCGACTTTGGAATTGCAGAGATAACTGAACTTGCCAAAGGTATTGCCTCTGAAGCATCTTTGGTTAGCGCAGCTGTAATTGGTGGCGATATCTCGCGTGCTGAAAAATTAGTTATATCCATTTCAGTTTTTGGCGAAGTTACAAACCCAATTACACGCTCGGGTGCAAAAGTTGGCGACCAAGTAATTCTCTCTGGAATTCCTGGAAAATCTGCTGCAGGGCTATTTCAACTACAAAAAGGCGAATCAGATTCAAAGTTTATAAAGGCCCACAAGAAGCCCTTCGTAAATTACAAATTAGCTAAAGAATTTAAGAGCGTTAATTCAATGTGTGATGTTAGTGACGGCTTGCTATCTGAGTTAACTCATATTGCAGAGGCATCTGGAGTTGGGATTGAAATAGATTCACGACTAATAGAACAGTTGTCAGATTTCAAAGAACTAGCCGATCTAGATTCTTCACAAGTTTGGCAGTGGGTTCTTGGCGGAGGCGAGGATCATGTTTTCGTTGCAACAACTAGTGCAAAAGTTCCTGATGGCGCAATCGTTATTGGAAAAGTCATGAGCGGAACAAAGATAGATGTTTTAGGTATTTCAGACGTACCGGATGTTGGCTTTCGTCATTTCTAATTCCTATGAGAGTATTTGCAAATGTCTAGAGCCAAACTTGAATCATTTCCAAGAGAGAAGCTAACTTTTGGTCAATCTCCACTTCAACGACTTGATCGTTTAACAGAACATTTAGGTGGGAAGGTTGAGATTTGGGCAAAGCGCGAAGATGTAAACTCTGGCCTTGCTTATGGTGGTAATAAAACTCGCAAGCTCGAATATTTAGCCGCCGAAGCACTTGCGCAAGGTTGTGACACTTTAGTTTCAATCGGCGGTGTTCAATCAAATCACACGAGACAAGTTGCAGCAGTTGCCGCACATCTAGGGCTTAAATGCGTGCTCGTTCAAGAACATTGGGTTGATTGGGACGAAGTTAATTATGAGAAGACTGGAAATATTCTTCTAAGTCGGATTATGGGCGCAGAAGTTCGCCTGGATCCAGCTGGATTTGATATTGGTTTTAGAAAGTCATGGGAAGAGGCAATCGCAGATGTAATCGCTAGAGGCGGAAAGCCTTATGCAATTCCTGCGGGCGCATCTGATCATCCACTTGGTGGACATGGGTTTGCAGGTTGGGCCTTTGAAGTTGAAGACCAAGAGCGTGAACTTGGATTTAAGTTTGATAACTTTATTGTTTGTTCCGTAACGGGTTCTTCCCAAGGCGGAATGATTGCGGGATTCGCACATTCCAACCGCGCAGAATCTGTTATTGGAATTGATGCTTCAGCCACTGTTGAAAAAACGTGGGAACAAATAAAACGTATTGCTTCTCGAACTGCTGCAGCAATTGAGTTAGGGCGCGAGCTAAGAGATTCAGAGATTGTTTTATTAGATCGTTGGCATGATGGCATTTACGGAGTAGCTGGTCCAAGGACTATCGATGCAATTAAATTAGTTGGCCAACTTGAGGGAATGATTACCGACCCGGTTTACGAAGGTAAATCAATGGCTGGAATGATTGATTTAATTAAAGAAGGTTATTTTAAAGAAGGTTCAAAAGTTTTATATGTTCACCTTGGTGGCCAACCAGCCATCAATGGTTATACAACCGCTTTTTAGCGAGTAACTTTTCCAGCCTTTAGGCATGAAGCACAAACATTCTGACGCTTAGGTGTTCCGCCTACAAGAGTGCGAACGCGTTGGATATTTGGATTCCAGCGACGACGAGTCTTGCGCATTGAGTGGGAGACCTTGTTGCCGAAGCTAGGACCTTTGCCGCAGATATCGCAGTTA
>CANLEG010000027.1 GCA_947489605.1 Actinomycetota bacterium | reverse complement strand
GTAATCTTTCGACCTCATGGGTTCAACGACGCACACATATAGGAGATCTTCGTGGAAAATCTGGTCCAAGTAACTGGTTCCAACCTGACCTACGTTTATGTAGTTCTAGGCATTTCATTAGTGGCGCTAGCCATCGCCTACGCACTTCGCGCTCAAGTTTTAGCTGCGAATGAGGGAACTGAGAAAATGCAGGAGATTGCCGCCGCTGTTCAAGAAGGTGCAGCCGCATATCTAAACCGCCAATTTAAAACCCTTTCATATTTTGTAGGAATTGTTTTCTTTCTACTTTTCGCACTTCCAGGCGAATTCGAAATTCGCGTAGGTCGATCAATCTTCTTCTTGCTCGGAGCGCTTTTCTCTGCAGCAGTTGGCTACAACGGAATGTGGTTGGCAGTCCGCGCAAATGTTCGCGTTGCTGAAGCAGCTCGCCAGAAATCTGCAGCGAACGCAGTAAAGATTGCTTTCCGCACAGGTGGCGTAGTTGGTATGACCACTGTTGGCCTCGGACTTCTTGGCGCATCACTTGTTGTTGCGATTTACAAAGAGAATGCTCCATCAGTTCTTGAAGGATTTGGTTTCGGCGCAGCAATGCTCGCAATGTTTATGCGCGTTGGTGGCGGAATCTTTACAAAGGCAGCAGATGTCGGTGCTGACCTAGTTGGAAAAGTTGAACAAGGTATTCCAGAAGATGATCCTCGTAACCCAGCAACAATTGCAGATAACGTAGGAGATAACGTTGGAGACTGCGCAGGAATGGCAGCAGACTTATTTGAATCATATGCAGTAACACTTGTCGCAGCGCTAATTCTTGGTAAAGCAGGATTCGGTGACGCCGGATTAATCTTCCCGTTAATCGTTCCAGCTATTGGAATTGTTACAGCGATAATCGGAATCTTTATTACTCGACTTCGCCCAACAGATAAGTCAGCAATGCAAGCGATTAACCGCTCATTCTTCTTATCAGCGATTATTTCTGCAGTTCTAGTTGCATTTGCAACATATACATATTTACCTTCATCACTAATGCAGATGTCTGGCTTAACTCCAGAAGCTGCCGCAGTTGATGTAAATCCTCGCTTGCTTGCAATTGGTGCAGTGCTTATCGGAATTTTACTTGCCGCAGCAATTCAATTGTTAACTGGCTTCTTCACTGAAGTTGGTAAGCGCCCAGTAAATGATGTTGCAGCTTCTTCAAAGACTGGCGCAGCAACAGTAATTCTTGCAGGTATTTCAGTTGGTTTTGAATCAGCTGTTTATTCTGCACTTCTAATTGCAGCAGCAGTGTTTGGTGCATTCTTACTTGGTGGCGGATCTATTGTTCTTTCACTATTCGCCGTCGCACTTGCAGGAACTGGCCTACTAACAACAGTTGGTGTAATCGTTGCGATGGACACCTTCGGACCTATTTCAGATAACGCGCAAGGAATTGCCGAAATGTCTGGCGATGTAAAGGGCGAAGGCGCACAAATTCTTACTTCACTAGATGCAGTTGGTAATACAACCAAGGCAATCACAAAAGGAATTGCAATTGCTACCGCAGTTCTTGCTGCGACAGCACTCTTTGGCGCATTTACTGATGCAATTAAAGAAGCTGTTCACAAGGCTGTTGGTGATGCCGAAGTTGCACTTCAGTATCAAGGAATTTTGGATGTTGCAGATCCACGCAACTTGGTCGGTTTAATTATCGGCGCTGCAGTTGTGTTTATGTTCTCTGGCCTAGCAGTTAATGCAGTTTCAAGAGCGGCCGGAGCGGTTGTTCATGAAGTGCGCGAACAATTTAGATTGCACCCAGGAATTATGAAGGGAACTGAAAAACCAGAATACGGTCGCGTAGTAGATATTTGTACTCGCGATTCACTACGCGAATTGGTAACACCAGGACTGCTCGCAGTAATGGCACCGATCGCAGTTGGTTTCGGTCTAGGCGTTGGCGCACTTGGTGCATACCTCGCTGGTGCAATCGGCACTGGAACGTTAATGGCAGTATTTCTATCTAACTCTGGCGGTGCGTGGGATAACGCAAAGAAGATGGTTGAAGATGGAAATCACGGCGGTAAGGGATCCGATGCACATCACGCAACAATCGTTGGTGACACAGTTGGAGATCCATTTAAAGATACTGCTGGTCCAGCAATTAACCCATTGATTAAAGTTATGAACCTAGTTGGCCTGCTTGTAACTCCAGCAATCGTTGGATTTGCGCTCGGTGACAATACTGATTACTCAATGGCAATTGCCTTGTTTGCAACTCTGGTAATTGTTTATGCATTGATTCGCAATCGTCGCGCATCAACTAGCATCGCTTAAACATTTAAACGAGGACCAAAAGAGTTCATTAGAGTTAGGAACTTCCCCAAAAGATTATGGGCATAAAACTTGTAATCGTAGAATCTCCCGCGAAGGCGCGCAAAATTGGCGGCTTCCTGGGAGATGACTACGTCGTCGAAGCATCAGTTGGGCATATCCGCGATCTGCCACAACGCGCTGCCGATATTCCTAAGGAATACAAGAAGATTGCCTGGGCTAAAGAGGGTGTAAATGTTGAAGAAGGATTCGAACCGCTTTATGTAATTAACCCAGATAAGAAAGCGAAAGTATCTGAGTTAAAAGCACTTATGAAAGATGCCGATGAATTAATTCTGGCGACGGACGAAGACCGCGAAGGTGAAGCAATCGCCTGGCATTTAATTGAAGTACTGCGACCTAAAATTCCAATTCGCCGAATGGTCTTTCATGAAATTACAAAGGAAGCAATTCAAAAAGCTGCCGAAGAAACCCGCGATCTTGATTATCGCTTGGTAGATGCCCAAGAAACTCGCCGTGTTTTAGATCGGCTTTACGGTTATCGCCTTTCACCAGTTCTATGGAAAAAAGTAATGCCAAGAATTTCTGCTGGTCGTGTGCAATCTGTAGCAACAAGGTTAATTGTGGAACGTGAACGTGAACGCATGGCCTTTATCTCCTCAAAGTGGTGGGATTTAACGGCGCAATGCGAAGCTGGATTTAACGCCAGATTACTTTCACTTGATGGCAAAAGAGTTGCAGCAACAAATGACTTTGATGCAAATGGTGGCCTAAAAGAAAAATCTTTAGCAAATATTTTATTGTTAGATGAAGCCGGCGCTAATGAGTTAGTTCAAAGCCTCACTGGTAAGGCTTTAACTGTGAAATCAACAGAGGAATCACCACGAACCGAGCGACCTAAAGCTCCGTTCACAACATCAACAATGCAACAAGATGCTGGATCCAGGCTTGGTTGGGGTGCGCAGTTAACAATGCGAGTAGCGCAACGGTTATATGAAAATGGTTACATCACATATATGCGAACCGATTCTGTAACACTTTCTAAAAGTGCAATCGATTCTGCTAGAAATTCTGCAAAGGCGTTATATGGAGCAGATTACATTCCTGCGACACCACGTGTCTATGAAGGTAAATCTAAGAATGCGCAAGAAGCCCATGAAGCAATTCGTCCAGCAGGTGAAACTTTTAGAACGCCCGGTGAGTTAGCCCCGGAACTTTCACGAGATGAATTCTCACTTTACGATTTGATTTGGAAGCGCACGATTGCATCTCAGATGTCTGATGCCAAAAAAATGCAGATGCGAGTCGATTTTGATGTTGAAACTAAAACTGGAAACGCAGCAATTTTCAGAGCGAATGGTTCAGTAATAACCTTTCCTGGTTTCTTAGCGGCATATGAAGAGATCGTGGATGAGAAAGCAGCTGATGATGAAGCCGCTGAAAGTGATAAACGGTTGCCGCCAATGGCAGTCGGCGATGCAATAAAAGTTTCGAACTATATTTGTGAAGGTCATGAAACAAAACCACCAGCAAGATATACCGAACCAACTCTTGTAAAGAAACTAGAAGAGTTGGGAATTGGGCGTCCTTCAACATTTGCATCAATCATGAGCACAATTCAAGATCGTGGTTATGTTTCCAAACGTGGCCGGGCACTAGTTCCAACATTTCTCGCCTTTTCTGTAACTGGTCTATTAGAACAACATTTTGGAAAATTAGTTGATTACGAATTCACAGCCTCAATGGAAGAAGATCTAGATCGCATTGCAAATGGTGAAGAAGATCGAGTTACTTGGTTAACTAAATTCTTCTTTGGTACCGACGGAAACCCTGGTCTAGAAGCACTTGCGGCAGATCTTGGCGCAATCGATGCCCAGCAAATAAATACCATGAAAATGGGCGAAGATATTGAAATCCGAGTTGGGCGATATGGTGCTTATATTCAAAAAGGTATTGGTGATGAACGTAAGTTTGCAAACATTCCAGAAACTATGGCACCTGATGAATTAACACTTCAGGTTGCTATTGATTTATTAGCGCAACCATCAGGAGAACGTGAACTTGGAGTTCACCCAGAAACCAATCTTCCACTCTTAGCAAAGTCTGGTCGCTTTGGACCATATGTAACTGAAGTTTTTCCAGAACCTGAAATGGTTGTTGATAAGAAAACTGGTGAACTTAAAAAACCACGTAAGAAAAAAGATGCGCCAAAACCAAAGACTGCATCTCTCCTTTCTACAATGACTTTAGATACCATCACAATTGATGATGCTTTAAAATTGATGTCATTACCTCGCACACTTGGGGATTATGAAGAAGTCCCAATCACAGTTCAGAATGGTCGATATGGGCCGTACATGACGCACGGAACTGATTCCAGAACTTTAACCACAGAAGACCAACTGTTTGCAATTACATTAGATGAAGCAATAGAGCTTTATAAGCAACCGAAAGTTCGACGTCGTGGTGTTGCGAAGCCACCTCTAAAAGATTTAGGAATTGATCCTGCAAGTCAGAAACCGGTACTGGTAAAAGATGGCCGATTTGGAATTTACATAACTGATGGCGAAACTAATGCAACACTTCGCAGGGGCGATACCGTTGAATTTCTAACACTAGAACGTGGGCTTGAATTACTTGCTGGGCGACGTGCCTGGGAAGTCGAGAATGGCGGAGCCAGCCGTGTTAAAAAGAGCAGTAAACGTGCAAAGAAAGCCGCGCCATCGCTAACCAAGAACACCGTAAAAGCCACGGGCAAGGCAAAAACTAAGAAAAAAGCGGCAACAGGTAAGGGCAAAGCCGCAGCCACTACGGCATAAGTAGGCTTAGCACATGCCTAATTCACTTCCATATCCTGGCGCACCTGCAGGAACCGAGAGTAGAAGTGTTTTATCAATTCCCGCTTTTAGAAAACTCTGGAACTCAATGGCTTTCTCTTCCTTTGGTGATTGGCTTGGATTACTTGCCACAACAGCAATGGCACAAGAACTTTCAAATGGTGATTATGCAAAAGCAAACTTTGCGATAGCCGGTGTTTTCATTGTTCGTTTATTGCCTGCTGTAATCCTCGGCCCAATTGCAGGAGTTTTCGCTGATCGATTCGATCGAAGACGCTTGATGATTTTTTGCGACATCTTTAGATTTGCGCTTTATCTCTCTATTCCAATTGTTGGAAATTATTTCTGGTTATACACCGCAACAATTCTGGTGGAGTGCTTCACCCTTTTTTGGTCTCCCGCAAAAGAGGCAACCGTTCCAAATATGGTCCCAAAGAATAAATTAGAAAGTGCCAACCAAGTATCACTTCTGGCTGCGTATGGAACAGCGCCAATTGCTGCGATTGTTTTCTCACTTCTCGCCTTAGCGTCGGTAGGAACAACAAGTTTCTTGCCGGTCGAATACTCATCAACCGCAGATTTAGCGCTTTACATAAATGCAATATCTTTTCTTTATACCGCTTGGATTGTTTATCAATTACGCGAAATCCCAAAGGGTCCAGGAAACAGCGGCGTAGCAAATGAAAATATTGGGAAATCACTATTCGAAGGTTTTAAATTTGTAAGTGGTTCAAAGATTATTCGTGGCTTAATTTTTGGAATGCTTGGTGCATTCTTCGCTGCGGGAGCAGTTATTGGATTAGCCCGAACTTTTGTTGGTGACTTAAATGCGGGAGATGCCGCATACGGAATTCTATTTGGGGCGGTCTTCACTGGTTTGGCGCTAGGAATCTCACTAGGACCAAAGGTGTTTGCACAATTTTCACGTAGAAGAATATTTGGAGCAGCGCTAACTGTTTCTTCTTCATTCCTAATTCTGTTATCGCTAATGACAAACTTAGTTCTTGCCATTTTTATCACAATACTTTTAGGCGCCTTTGCTGGAATCTCTTGGGTTACTGGCTTCACAATGCTTGGCCTTGAAGTGGCAGATGAAGTTCGCGGAAGAACTTTTGCTTTCGTTCAATCTTTAATTAGAGTCTCACTTGTTTTCGTATTGGCAATCGCCCCACTCGTAGCCGCGGCAATCGGACGCCACACCTTTAAGTTTGAGAATTTTGAAGTTACATATAACGGCGCCGCATTCACAATGCTTGCCGCAGGAATTATTGGCGTAATTGTTGGTGTTATTTCTTACCGCACCATGCGCGATCGACCTTCGGTCTCATTGTGGTCAGATGTAGTGGCAGCAAGCAGAGGCGAACTCGGTGGAATAACTGGGACAACACATGCTGGCTTATTTATTTCATTTGAAGGTGGCGAAGGTTCTGGTAAATCCACTCAGACCGAACTCTTAAAAGAATATTTAGAATCAATTGGAAAGAAAGTTTTACTCACCCGTGAACCGGGTGGAACACCACTAGGAAAGCAATTGCGAGAGATTCTTCTTGATAATAAAACTGGAAATATTTCACCAAGAGCTGAAGCGTTGTTATATGCAGCCGATCGCGCAAATCATGTTTACTCTTTAATTCAACCAGCGTTAGCCGCAGGAGAGGTTGTAATTACTGATCGTTATTTAGATTCATCCGTTGCCTATCAAGGTGCCGGTCGTATTTTGCAGCCTGCAGAAGTCGCAAGAATTTCTAGATGGGCGACGGAAAATCTTGCGCCAACCCTAACAATTGTTATGGATATCCCAGCCGAATTAGGTCTCTCACGACTTAGATCACTGGATCGTCTTGAAGCCGAACCTTTAGCGTTTCACGAAAGAATTCGACAAGAATTTCTCAATATTGCAGGGTCAGATCCAGAACGCTATTTCGTGGTTGATGCAACACAGAACAAAGAGAATATTCATGAACAAATAATCGAACGGATATTAAGTTTGCCGCAATTTAGAGAAAATTCACTTGAGAAGAAACGATTTAGAAAACAGTGAGCTCGTTATCAGTATTTGATAATTTAATTGATCAAGAACATGTCATTTCAGTTTTGCGTGAAGCTGTTTCAGCATCAGCAGATATAAGTAACCAATCACAAGAAATGACGCATGCTTGGCTATTTACTGGCCCACCAGGTTCAGGTCGCAGCAATGCAGCACTTGCATTTGCCGCTGCTTTAGTTTGTAAATCTGCTGGGTGCAACGACTGCATTGATTGTAAAACTGCTTTAGCTGGAACCCATGCGGATGTTGAATTGGTAAAAACTGAGGGACTCTCAATCAAGATTGACGAAGTAAGAGATTTAAGTACCCGCGCATCTTGGAGCCCCGCTGTTGGAAACTATCGCGTAGTTGTCATTGAAGATGCCGATCGACTTACAGAATCAGCAGCGAATGCACTACTGAAAGTGATTGAAGAGCCTGGCCTTAGAACTGTCTGGTTGCTCTGTGCGCCGAGTGCGACAGATGTTCTGCCAACAATTCGTTCTAGAACTCGGAGTTTGGTTTTAAGAACTCCTTCAGTGGCCGCAGTTGCCGCACTACTTGAGGAAGAGAAGTTTTCATCGGCTATGGCAAATTTTGCAGCACGTGCATCGCAAGGACACATTGGTCGGGCCAGACATTTAGCCAAGAGTGAAGATGCCCGCACTCGGCGTCAAGCAATCTTGAAAATTTCATTACTTATTACAGATGTTGCATCTGCTTTTAAGGCTGCACAAGTATTGGTTGAAGCGGCTAAAGCAGAAGCCGAAGAAGAAGCAGAAAAACGGGATGACGCCGAACTTGCCTCACTTAAAGAGGCTTGGGGTCAACAAGGTTCAAAGTTAACTCAAGGCGGCGCAAAAGTAGTTAAAGATTTAGAGAAAGAACAGAAATCTAGAACAACAAGAATGGTTCGAGATTATTTAGATCGCGCACTTTTAGATATCGCAACACTTTACCGAGACATCCTTCTAACCCAAGCAAATTCTCTTGATTCAATTATTAACACCGATCTGATTGCAGAGATTACAAAGATCTCAAATTCCACTACACCCGAATCAACGCTTGCAAAACTAGAAGCAATCATGAGCGCCCGAACAAATCTTTCACACAACGCGGCACCACTATTAACAATTGAAGCACTTATGGTTTCGCTTAAGTAATGTCCGTAAAATATAAATCCGCTCTGTTGGGGTTAGTTGTAATAATTTCAATTGGCGTAGTAGTGCTTATTTCAAATAATAATTCTAAGGCGTGGGGCTTAAACGATTACAACTCGCAGAAATTAGATTGGCAAGATTGTTACGGAGAATTTCAATGCTCTTCATTTAAAGTCCCAATTGATTACGAGAATATGGATAACGAAAATTTCGTGCTACAAGTCCTTAAACATAGCGCCTTGGATCAAGCGGATAAGTTGGGCGCAATTGTTGTAAACCCTGGTGGTCCAGGAGGATCGGCGGTCCACTATGCATTTAATGCCAAATACATAGTCTCTAATGAGCTTCTTAAGAAATATGACATTGTAGGTTTTGATTCAAGAGGAATAAATAATTCAGAGGAAATTCGCTGCCTAACTGATGCCGAAGAGGACGCTTTTCTCAATGCTGATGCAAGTGATGGAAAACCGCAGAGCGTTGCTAATTTAGAGGCTATATCTAAGGATTTTGCCGCTAAATGTGCGAAATCTGCTGGTGTGAAACTAGGACATGTCAGCACGTTAGAAGCAGCGAAAGATATGGAAATACTTCGCATCTTACTTAACGAAGATAAATTGAATTACTTAGGGAAAAGTTATGGAACATATCTAGGAACTTTATATGCTTCACTTTTCCCAAAATCGGTAGGCAGAATGGTTCTAGACGGTGCTGTTGATCCAAGCTCTACGCTTCGCGAACAACAGATTGCACAAGCAGTTGGATTTGATCGGGCGTTAAATAATTACTTAGCTTCGCAGAGCACGTTTAACTCTGCAGAAATCCAAACTCTTCTAATGAATTCAAAAACAAGTCCAATGGAAGATTCAAGCGGGCGTAAGGCAACCCAATCTTTAGTTATAACTGCAATTGCGCAATCGTTGTACGACCCAAATGATGGCTGGCGAGAGTTGGGCAAGTTATTAGATAAAGCAATCACCAAAGACGATCCATCAGGAATATTCGAACTTGCTGATCGCTATAACACTAGAGATGAATCTGGCAGTTACTACAGTAATCAAAATGATATTGCAATAATGATTACATGTTTAGATTGGCAAGAACCAAGAACTGTTGAACAAATGGGCTCCGATAGAGAGGCATTCATTAGAGCCGCTCCAGTTTTCGGCCAATTCTTAAACTTTGCCGGGCTACCTTGTAAATATTGGAAAGCCAAACCTCAACTTCCAAAGACACAATTAGCAAAAATAGAGACCTCTCCAGTAATAATTATTGGAGTAACTGAAGATCCTGCGACGCCATATATCTGGTCACAAAATCTGGCAAAAGTATTTACGAATTCAAAGTTATTAACCTTAAGAGGCGAGGGTCACACTGGCCACAATCAGGGTAATAAATGTGTTGATTCGGCAGTGGATTCCTACTATTTAACGGGGAAAATTCGCGCTTCGGCCTTGATTTGTGCCTAAAGTGGTAATTAGCATCCGTTGTCATACGGCATTATTTCCCTATGCGCTTAGACCATGTCTCTTATGTAACCTCTCATGACCAACTTGCCGACACAGTTCAACGCCTGGGTTCACGCCTAGGAAGCACCTTTGTTGATGGCGGAGTTCATCCAAGATTTGGAACTCGAAACTTCACATTGCCATTGCAGAACGGTCACTACCTTGAAGTTGTATGTCCACTAGATCATCCAGCAGCAGACTCTTCACCATTTGGTAAAGCAGTATCAAAGCGCGCGGCAGAAGGTGGCGGTTGGTTAACTTGGGTTTTAGCAAGTGATGATATTTCACCAATTGAATCCCGACTTGGTCGCCCTGCAGTTGAAGGCCACCGGACAAAACCAGATGGTATTGATTTATCTTGGAAACAAATTGGAATTCTTGAACTTTTAAATGACAAGCAACTCCCATTCTTTATTCAATGGCTAACACAACAGCATCCATCTGCCGATGGAAAAGCAATCTCAAAGATTGTTAAGGTTGAAATTGCCGGAGATAAAAAAACTATTTCGGAATGGATTGGTTCTGATTTAGAAAAAGCTATCGGAAGTGATATCGAAGTCGAGTGGGTAGATGCTTCAACTAACGATGGTGACACCGGAATTGTTGCAGTTCATTTAGCGACTCCAACTGGAGTTATCAGACTAGATTAAGAGGACGCACGTGAGACTGAAAATCGCAATCCTCATAGCAAAATCTGCGGGAGCGCTTTCAAGAATACTGCTTCGTAAATCAGGAGAAACTATTCCTGGTCGCGTGCTCTTAATTATTTACCCCAACGCGATCACAGAATTAGCTAAAAACCGCAAAATCATTTGCGTATCTGGGACCAATGGCAAAACATCAACAACTAAGGCGCTAGTAACCATTATTTCTAAGTTGGGTTCAGTCACTACAAGCCCTACGGGTTCGAATTTAGATCGCGGTGTTGCAACGGCTTTAATGCGTAAATCTGATTACGCAGTGCTGGAAGTTGATGAGCTACACCTATCGCGTGTGATTAATGAAGCAAAACCGGCCTTAGTTCTATTGCTGAACCTAACTCGTGATCAATTACACCGGATGCACGAAGTTAAGAGAGTTGCTGAAAGATGGGCGACCAGCGCGAAGAGCGCACCAAATACGCTATTTGTTGGCGACGTCGATGATCCATTTGTAGCTTTGGCACTATCCGCTGCAACACAATCACATTCAGTTTCCTTTGGCGGACGCAAACACTTAGATGGAGCGGTCTGCCCAAGCTGCGGGAAGTATTTAAAGTGGAGTAAAAATAATTTCAAGTGTTCTTGCGGCTTAACAAATACCAGCCCAGATGAACTTTTTGAGTCAGGAACAGCAGCAATGCGAAATGCAACGCTCGCAAATGTCGCTGGTAAATTACTAGGTGGCAAAGCAATCGCAATTGATGAAAAATCTTTGGAGCGAAGTGTTGATAGAGAATACAAAGGCGTAAAAGCAAATCTCAGGCTTACAAAAAATCCGGCATCTTGGGGCGAAGCGCTGAACTCTGTTGTTGGAGACGATGTAGTTTTAATTGTTAATTCCCGCGAAGTTGATGGCATCGACACCTCGTGGCTCTGGGATGTCTCATTTGCACAGCTTCAAGGCAAACGCGTAGTTGTTTGTGGAGAGCGTGGCTTAGATATTGCATATAGGTTACATGTTGAAGGCATCGAAGCTGAGGTAACTTCAAATTTCGCAGATGCAATCTCTAAGTTTTTGAGTGGATCAAACGTTCATGTGCTTGCGGCTTACACCGCCTTTCACGAATTAGTAAATTCATGAGTCAGATAAAGATTGTTCGCATTCATAATGAATTACTGGGAACTTATGGCGATCAAGGTAATGCCGAAGTATTAGCATTCCGCGCCAAGTTTCACGGAATCACAACAACAATAGTTGACGTCAATTACAACGATCCACTGCCAACTAATGGTGATATTTATTTATTGGGTGGTGCTGAAGATGCGGCTCAGTTATTAAGTTTAGAAGCGTTGCGACGTGACGATAATTTAGAAATTCTAAATCTAGCAATTGAACGCGGTGCCGTAATTCTTGCGGTGTGTGCCGGATTTCAAATTATTGGCAATAAATTTTGGGCTAATGGCCAAGAAGTGGATGGTCTAGGTTTACTCGACGTTGTCAGCACGCCTGGCGATAAGCGCTTAGTTGGCGATATAAAAACAATTTCAACAGTTCTTGGTTTTGAATTAACAGGCTTTGAAAATCATATGGGGCGCACAATTTTGGGACCAACAGCAGAAGCCTTCGGGAAAGTTGTAACTGGGCATGGAAATGGTGACAGTAAATTTGACGGCGCAGTTTATGGAAATATTTTCGGTACATACATACACGGTCCAATACTTGCGCGTAATCCAGAATTTGCAGATTTATTATTAACGCGGGCAACTGGTCGAAAATACGCACAAATCACAGATCCGCTAGCTTCGAAGTATGCATCGTGGCGTCGCAAGGTAATTAAGTAGGTTACAATTAGCCAGTTGTTGCAACCGCAGCACTTCTCATAGAACCCTCTGATAAGAATCAAGGTTCACTTGCGAGTCTTAATCTTTGGCACCACGAGACACGCTTGATGTCTCGATTGGTATTTTTATGTCATTTAAAGATTTAGGTATTGCTCCTGCGCTCG
>CANLEG010000026.1 GCA_947489605.1 Actinomycetota bacterium | reverse complement strand
TATGGCGTGACTCCAGTAATACTTGCGATTATCTTCGATAATTTAGGATTCATCGCTGGGTATTTAACAATGCCCGTAGCGCTATTTTTTGCATACTTGTTATGGCGAGATTTGGGGAGTTAATCAGAGCCTTCAACTACTGGATACATTGGTGCGAACCCGGCAAGTAATCCGCCATCCACAACAAACTCTGTGCCAGTCATCCACGGGGCTTGATCACTAGCAAGATATAGAACCGCTGCAGTGATGTCGGATGGTTTTCCAACTCTTCCAAGTGGATACCAAGATTTAAGGTTCTCAAAGACCGCTGGATTTCTATCAATTCGCTCTTGCCAAACTTCTGTAGCGATTGTTCCAGGAACGATTGTGTTGCATCGAATATTGTTCTTTCCATAGCGCACCGCAACCGTACGAGAAATCGCATGCAGGGCCGCTTTAGATGCGGTGTAGGAATCGCTTCCAATCATCATCTTTGAATTAACAGTTCCGATATTAATTATCGAACCACTTCCTCGTGCAATCATTCCAGGCAACACTGCTTTTATGCAGAGAAATGGCGCCGTGGTATTTATTGCGAAAGTCTTGTTCCACATTTCTAGTGAGCTTCCAAGCAGATCTTCGGCGTCATGAAATGCCGCGTTATTGACGAAGACTTCAATTTTGCCAAAATCTTTTTCAATCTTCGCTATCACTTCATTAATTTGTGATTCAACTTGTAGATCTACTACGTAGCCAGTCACATCTCCACCAGATTTTTTGATTTCAGAAATAGTCCTATCAAGGTTTTCTTGATTAACCTCCATCACAGCAACCTTCATCTTGGCAGCAGCGGCAGCAGTAACCATCTCTCGACCAATACTTCGACCGCCGCCAGTTATGACGATTGTGCGCCCAACTAACTCCTCTGCAAATTGATATGACATTTAAAGTGCAACCACTAGATCAATTTCAACCAAAATATTGGATAAGTCAGAGCCAACAGTTGTGCGAACTGGAAAAGGCGTAGGTAGAAATTCTCGATAAACCTTGTCGTATTCTGCAAAGTCTGCAACACAATTTTGTAGGTGCGCTGTTGTCTTAACTACTTGGCTAAAATCCGCACCAACTTCATCAAGGATCGCCTTTAGGTTAATTAGGGTTTGGCGAGTTTGCGGACCAACTCCACCTTCGACAACCTTTCCTGTTGCAGGATCAACTGGACCCATCCCGCAGGTGTAGAGAAAACCATTTGCAATAACGCCATGTGAATACGATCCACCTGGTGGAGGTGCGCCTTTTGCTGTCACGTGCTTAATTGTTGTGTTAGCCATGATGACCTTTCGATTAGAAGTGCGTATGAACTAGATCTATAACATCGTAATTATCATTTACCAATGGCAGCAACCGCCATTTGTCAAAGTTCGTGCAGGGATGAGAGATACCACAGCCGATAATGTCGCCGACAGCTACCGTTCCTGGAGAAATTTTCATGAAGGCATGTTGATCATTTAGTTTTTCAATTTCACCTTTAAAAGCCTCTGGTTTTTTCCCTAATTTCAAAATTGGTAGCGGATTGTGTAAATCATTTCCAGCATCGCGCTTGCCGTAGTTAAGCATTGCCAGGTCGGCTTCGGGAACGCTCAGCACCCGAGCCCAGAGTTCCAAGGCAGGATAAAAACGTTCGGAATCCGGCGCACCCATAAATGGGTACATATTCTCGTAACCAATATGATCGTGGCTTACATAGCCACCGCTTCGAAGAATAAATTGAGCATCACCTTCATACTTTGCAAACTCTTCTGCAACATAATCAAAGAATGAACTTCCGCCGCCGGAAATAATAATTTTATCTTCACGAATAAAGGGCGCAGTAATTTTTGCTGCGGCGACTATATGTCGCAAGAAAATTCTTAATTTCTCAATCCCATCGCTGTCCCGATTGCCACCTGGGACCACGCCTTCAAAGCCAGAAACACCGCGAACATAAATTCGCTCATCTTTAGCAATTTCCGCCAAGATAATCTTCAAGAGTTCTAAGTCGCGGATTCCGGTGCGCGCACCTACGGCGCCGATTTCCATAAAAACATTGAGCTTCGCATCTGCAACGTTCGTAATTGAATCCTGCGCAATTTTTAGCCCAGCAAGTGAATCAATATAGAAAATAATTTGGCCAGCACCGCTGCCATTTATTTTTGCGATTTCTGCGATCGAAGTTGGTTCTACCACTTCGTTACCAATAATTAATCGGTTAAATCCTGAGGCATACATCATTGAAGCCTGACTAAAGTTTGCGACAGTTAGCGCCCAAGCACCTGCATCAATCTGGCGCTGTGAAATCTGTGGCGACATTGAAGTCTTAACATGTGGTGCTAATTCAAAACCAAGTGACTTGCAATATGAAGCCATGCGCTTGATGTTATTTTCGAGGGCGCTATCGCGAAGAATCATTATTGGGAATTGAAAATCTGAAGTAAAAAGATTCGGTTTTGTAGAAAGAAAATCTGCAATGCTCAAGCCTTGGGCTGCAATTGGCATTCCCTTATGGAAAATAGATATTGAATCCTCGTGAGGCACGTGCTCACGCTATCAACTACTGAGCCAGTGCGCTAGGAAAGTTCCGACTTTCATGCGAAAATACGATGTGAATCAAATCGGGAAGATAATGCAGTCAGAGATTGCCGAGATCCCTGCAGTATTCACGAAGTTGATTGCCGCCGAAAGCCAATTTGAGGCGCTATCAAATCTTCTCAAAAGTAATGAAATCCAATCAGTTCTGGTCCTGGCTCGCGGCACCTCGGATAATGCAGCCCACTTTCTTAAGTATTTGATTGAGACCCAACTCGGCCTACCAGTTGGCCTTACCTCGCCATCATCGGTAACTCTTTATCACGCAAAATTAAATTTCAAAAATACCTTAGTTGTAGCAATTAGCCAGAGTGGGCAATCAACTGACCTCGTTGAATATGCGACTGCTGCTAAAGTCGCTGGGGCAAAGTTGATTTCAATTACTAATGATGAAACTTCGCCACTTGCCAAACTTGCAGACCACCATTTAGCTCTGTTGGCTGATACTGAGTTAGCAGTTGCTGCGACAAAATCTTATGCCGCGCAATTGCTTGCCTCGTTAATGTTAGTTAGCGCTTGGAGCTCGAAACTCACCAACTACAAATCGGTAGTTGCCGCTGCATCTGACCTTCTTGCCAATAATTCTGCGCTATCTGATGCAGTCGCAAAGTGTGATCGTGCAAATGAGATTGTGGTTCTAGGTCGAGGATTCTCATACCCAAATGCTCGAGAAGCTGCACTCAAGATTCAAGAGACCAGCAAGATTTCAGTTCAAGGACTATCGATAGCTGATTACATGCATGGTCCGATTTCTGCACTTACCAATAAAACTCAGGTGTTTATCTTGGCGCCAAATGGAATTCCACTTGAATCTTTGAAAGCTGATCTCGAAAAAATTAGAGCAAAATCGCCAAGCATTTTCTGGTTTGGAACTGGTGAGCTCGCACTGCCAAATGAAACAGTGATTCCGGGCGCCAAATGTGAGAATGAAATTTATGCAAGTGTTGTTGATGCAATTATCTTGCAGGCTTTCGCTCTGGAATTTGCAAGAAAGAATGGTTTGGATCCGGATAGTCCTGAGGGGCTAAGTAAAATTACCTTTACTCGCTAATGTTAAAGAACGTAGTATTTTTCGATGGTGGCGGATCTGGAATTCGTGCGAAATCACAGACCGAAAACGACAAATCTATAACTAAAAACTTTACGGGCTTTACTCCTGGCGAGCTTCCACTAGTTGATTACTTGGCTAATTTAATTATAGATTTTGCAGGCGAAGTGGGTGGGACAATCGATCGGGCCGTTTTAGCAGTGGCCACACTCCCAGCAGATGATAAACAGTATGGTGATATCGCTAAAACAGTTCTCGCAAAAGCGAAGGTTAAAGAACTTTGGATCTGTAGTGATTCAGTAAGTGCATGTGCTGCTGCAATTGAAAAAGATGGTGTGGTTATTGCTGCGGGTACTGGAATTACTGCTCTTGCAGTTGGAAAGAACCGTTCCATGATTCATTCACTTGCTGGCGATGGTTTTCTTGTTGGTGATGAGGCAAGCGCATATTGGATTGGAAAGATGGCACTGAATTCTGCGCTGCGAGCCAGAGATGGCCGTGGCGGAAATCAAGAGTTGCTAGATGTTGCATGCAAACACTTTGGGGCCGAGCCTTACCAACTCACGCACACTGTTCATCAATTAGAGCGACCAGTTCATGCAATAGCGGAATTTGCGAAAACTGTGAATGAATTAGCAGGGTCTGGCAACAGCGCTGCATCAGAAATCTTAAATTCTGCCGCAGATGAAATAGTTTTAATTGCTTCTACGGCCAAACGCGAATGTGGCGGTGGTTCGGATTTTCAGGTTGCACTTATTGGTGGCGTCCTAGCCCCGGAGAATCTAGTAACTAAATTAGTAGTCGAAAAACTTAAAGCACACGACTTAAGCATTCACACCTCTGGAAAAAATTCACTTGATGGCGCTGGCGCTCTTGCAAATCTGAGTGATCCAGGAATCTTTGCACCACTTATTAGAACGTTTAAACAGTAATGTCAGCAAAATACATTGATCTGCAGGTAAATGGTCACGGTGGCATTGATTTATTGAGTGCAAAAGATATTGAAGATGTTCGCAAAGTTTCCAGATCGTTATACACAAATGAAGTAATCGGCTATCTACCAACAATTATTACCTCTGAACTTGCTGATGCAGTTCGTGCAATTAAATTAATCGAAGAAGTTCGCAGAAATCCCCTGCCTGGTGAGGCAAGAATTTTGGGAACCCACCTTGAAGGTCCCTTTATTTCAATTGAGAAGCGTGGAGTTCATCCAGTTGAACATATTGCCAAGCCAGATCTAAACCATCTCAAAGCCTTGCTAAGTGCTGGTTTAATCAAAATTGTGACAATTGCACCCGAACTACCAGGGGCAATTGAGTTAATTCAATATTTAGTGGCAAATAACATCGTGGTTTCACTCGGTCATACAAATGCAAACCGGCAAGAAGCTATCGCTGGTTTTAACGCAGGTGCCAAAACTGTAACTCACCTTTTCAATGCAATGCCTAAGCCACCTTTAGACGGCACAGCTCAAGTAGCAATCGAGCGCAATGATGTCGCTATACAAATTATTATTGATGAAGTTCATGTTCCAAATGATTTAGTAAAAGAGACTCTGGCTAAAGTTTCAAACCGTTTTATCGTTACTAATGATCCGATTGCTGCCGCAGGTTTGGGTTCTGGTACTTATCCATTTGGTGGCATGGAAGTCACTGTTAAAGATGGCCAAGCAAGACGCACGGATGGAACTCTGGCTGGTGGAATTGGCACACTAGAACGGGCTCTAGAAATCATGGATTCAATTGGGATTGCGAAAGATGATGCACTTGCAAGTGTTACAACTAGACCTTGCGAATTAATCGGTGTGGATTACAAGAGCTTGCTTAACTAACCTCTTGGATTTACCAATATTTTCGGTCCAACACCCAAGCCTTCTGGGCGATTGCCAAGGAAGACATTTCCAGCTTCACTCATTCCTACAGTCCCACCAAGAATCTTCTTAGGATCAATCTTTCCTTCAGCGATATAACGAATCGATTCTTTAAACCCAAGTGAACCAGAGAGAATTCCAACAACTGTAATATCGCGGAAAACTAGTTTGCGCGAGTCAATTGGCGCTGCATGATCATCAACTCCGATTAAAATTATCCGACCACCTGGTTCAACAATATCTACGAGTTTTGCTGGAATAGTTGCATCGAACGTTGCATCAATAACTGAGTGATATCCACCATCGATTTTCTTAACTTCCGTTCCTGCGCTTGTAACACCAATTTCTAGTGCCAGGTTAATTGTCTTGGGATCAATTCCAACCATGTGAACATCTGCGCCCATTGCTAAACAAAACTGCGCAGTCAGAAGTCCTATGGTTCCAGTTCCCCAGATCAATATTCGTTTGTCGGGAGCGGGTTTAGCACCATCGGCTACGCGCCAGGCATTCGCTGCCGGCTCAACTAGCGCTGCTAATTCAAAATCAAAGTCATCTGGAAGCACATAAACAAAACGTGCTGGGATCAATAATTTTTCGGCAAGTGCGCCATCAAAGCCATTTCGAATACCAAGTTCAAAGCGATCTGCGCAAGTGTGTTGGCGCCCATCTTCGCAACGTTTGCATTTGCCGCAACCCATCATTACGTCGCTGGTTACTTTCTTGCCGAGTAATGATTTATCTACACCGTCGCCAACTTCGATAACAGTGCCTGACCATTCGTGGCCAAGTCGCATTGGGAGTTTTGCTTGTCCGTCATGTAAATATGGCATCACGCCATCGAAGAATTCAACATCGGTTCCGCAGACACCAACGCGTTCGATGTTGGCCACAATTTCACCGGCACCGGCTTTAGGTTCTGCGACTTCTTGAATTTCAAAGGTCTTGGGTGCAGTAACAACAAAGGCTTTCATAATGTGGCTATCTAACCAATAATCTTGCGCGAAAGAAAGGTCAACAACGCTGAATTTGAACTAAACTTCAAACATGAAACCAATCGTTCAAGTATCACTAGACCTTACCGATATCAAAGAAGCGCTAGAAATGGCACATACTGCCATCAGAGCTGGCGTTGATTGGATTGAAGCCGGCACTCCACTTATTTTGGCCGAGGGTTTACATGGCGTACGAGCACTTCGTAAAGAATTTCCAAATCATCCAATTATTGCCGATTTAAAAACAATGGACGGCGGATATCTAGAGGCCGAGATGATGGCTAAAGCTGGTGCAACACATGTTGTTGTTATGGCTAGATCACATCCAGAAACTATTAAGTGCGTTGTGCAAGCCGGAAAAGATTACGGCGTTAAAGTTATGGGCGATAACTTAGGTTGTCCCGACATGGTTCAAGGTGCGCGCGAATTAGAAGAACTTGGTTGCGACATGGTTATTCACCATATTGGTTATGACGAACGACGTGGCCTTGCAGCGGCAGGCAAGCCCTGGATGAATCCACTTGATCAATTGCGCGAAGTTGTGGACGCAGTAAGCGTTCCAGTGCAAGCAGTCGGTGGTTTAACACTTGAACAAGCGATTGCCTGTCCTTCATATGGCGCCCCACTTGTTGTAATTGGTGCTCCCCTTGCAATTGATGCTGATTCATTTAGCCAAGGTGCTGGAAATGTTGAAGAAGTATTGCGCAAGATTTGTGATGCCGTGCATGGCTTTGGCGATGTAAAAGTTAAGGGAGAAAAATAATTGAAGTCTGCTGGCGTAGTTAATTTTTCCTCCGAACCCCATAGCGTTGAAGTGCGTGAAGTAGAGCGTCCGGCATGTGGAGATGGCGATGTAATTGTTCAGGTAGAAGCCGCAAGTGTTTGCGGATCGGATTTGCACCAATGGGAAGGCACGAATTCTTGGCCGGTTAATTACCCAGTTGTTTTAGGACACGAATTTGGTGGCCACGTAGTAGAGCTTGGAAAAGAAGTTGTTTCCGCTGGTAAATGGCACGAAGGCGATCGCATCGTCAGTGAAACCGCTGCTGTTGTAGATATGTCCGGTGCAATGTCTCGTCAAGGTTTATATAACTTAGATCCAAGCCGTAAGGGCTTTGGTTATGGCGTGAATGGCGCAATGACTAGATATGTAAAAGTTGCTGCTCGCTTGCTACATAAAATTCCAGATAACGTTTCATTTGATCATGCATCTATGACTGAACCATGTTCGGTTGCTTACTCTTCAACAATTGCGCCGGGACATATTCGTCCAGGAGATCGCATCGTTGTTTTGGGGCCCGGACCAATTGGAATTTTATCTGCCGCAATGGCAAGACTTGCTGGCGCTGAAGTTGCAATCGTTGGGTTAGAACGCGATAAAGCGCGGTTAGAAGTTGCAAAGAAATATGGCTGCGATGTTGTTATTGGTGATGTTAAAGATTGGGCAATGGAAGTTGATGGACTTGGCGCTGATGGTGTTGTTGATGCTGCAGGAGTTTCGGCTACGTTAAAGATTGCACTTGATGTAATTCGACCAAATGGTTGGATCTCTAAAGTCGGTTGGGGTCCGCAGCCAGTTAATTTTTCACTAGATCAATTAGTTCAGAAGAATGTGCGACTAGAAGGTTCCTTTAGCCATAACTGGCCAATGTGGGAGCGCGCACTTCGAATGCTTGGTACCGGGCAATTAGATTTAACTCCAGTTCTTGGTGGAACGTTTCCGATTGAAGAATGGGAAACCGCATTTAAGAAGATGCACTCTGGTGAATTCATTAAATCAGTAATTAAGCCGGCTTAACATGCGGCTAAAAGATAAAGCAATAATCGTTACAGGTGGCACATCTGGAATTGGTGCTGCGATTGCAACTGCAGCAATTCGTGAAGGTGCAAAAGTATTAGTTCACGGCATCAACGAGGAAGAGGGTCGCGCTACTGTTGAACGACTAGGTGCCAATGCTGTTCTATGTATTGCAGATTTGAATCAAGATAGCGCACCGCAAATAATTGTTAAGGCCGCACTTAAAGCCTTTGGCAAGATAGATGGTGTAGTAAATAACGCTGCGATGTTTGGTGGTGCAAATATTGCAGACCAAGAGATTGAGCACTTCCGTCAAATGGTTCAGATTAATTTAACCGCGCCACTGTTTCTAATCAAAGCAGCCTTTGAAGAGCTTAAGAAAACTGGTGGCTGCGTTCTAAATATTGGTTCTATAAATGCCCATGCCGGTGAATCTAAGTTGCTTGCTTACAGCATTAGTAAAGGTGGCATGCAGACTATGACTCGGAATTTAGCAAATGCAAATGGTGTTCATGGGATTCGGGTCAATCAGATAAATCCAGGTTGGGTTCTTACCGAACGCGAATACCGGGACAAGGTGGCTGTTGGTTTGAAGCCAAGCTGGCCACAAGATTTAACCCGCGTCGATATTCCATCCGGAACAATGACAACACCAGAACAAATGGGCGAAGCGGCAATTTATTGGTTGGGCGATGAATCAAAACCATTTACCGGTTCAGTAGTTGACCTTGAGCAATTTACAATAATTGGAAGAAATCCGGAGAAATTGGGATGAGTATCAAACCAAAGATTGCGGCATTTCCTAAAGGTTGGATTCGCGATTTAGTTGCGCCAGATAAATTAAGTATTTACGAGTGGATCGATATGTCACAGGCCATGGGTATCGAAGGCCTTGAGATGTATAACAACTTTGCAGATTTTAAAGATAAAGCGAATTGGCCGAAGATTCGTAAGTATGTAGAAGCAACCGGAATGGTTATTCCGATGATGTGCTGCTCCCCCGATTTCACAATTCCAGATCCAGTTCTTCGCCAGAAAGAAGTAGACCACGAAATTCATAGCATTCGAATGTCAGCTGAACTTGGTGCTAAATTTTGCCGCGTCTTATCTGGCCAACGTCGCAAAGATATTACGCAGGAACAAGGCATGGGTTATGTCGTTGATTCGATTGAGAAGTGCTTGATTGAAGCTGAAAAATTAGACATGATTTTAGTTATCGAAAATCATTACAAAGATGATTTCTGGACCGAACCAGAATTTGCGCAGATGATGGATGTCTTTGTTGATCTGGTTTCGCGCATAGATTCACCCCGATTTGGCGTGCAATTCGATCCATCAAATGCGATTGCCGCAGGTGAAGAGCCTCTTGAATTGCTCGAGAAAATTAAGCATCGAGTTCTAACTGTTGGGGCAAGTGATCGCCATTTAGCCGGTGGAAGTATTGAAGAACTTCGCAAACAAGAAGGCGGCAGCGCTGGATATGTTTCATTCTTTAAACACGGTGTTATCGGCCAAGGCTTAAATGATTATGACGCTATCTTTACGACGCTAAAGAACGTAGGATTTGCTGGGTGGGTCAGTATCGAAGATGGTGTTGACGGCATGCAGAACATGATCGATAGCGCAGATTTCTTAAAGGAAAAAATAGCTAAATACTGGGGGAACTAAAACGTGGCACATGATCTAGTAGAACTTCGTAAGATTTTTACATCTTCTCTGGCTTCAGATTGCCTAGATAAATTGGGTTACGGTCGCCAAGTTCTAAATGAAGATATAAATATGCTCTCTGGTTCTGGAATCATGATGGGCTATGCCTTTCCAGTACGACTAGAAATTGTTAATTCATTTCCTGAAGTTCCCTACATTGGATTATTAAAAGCCTTAGATGCAGTTGGTAAAGATCATGTTTATGTAACCCCAACAAACCGCACCGGGCTTGCCGCACTATGGGGCGAGTTGCTTGCAACTGCTTGCGCTTTCAAAGGCGTTGCAGGCGCCCTTACAGATGGTCCAACTCGCGATTTATCTCGCACTGATGCCATGGGATTTAAAGTTTTTGCTACCGGAACTCTGCCAGTGGACATAAATGGGCGCTATGAAGTTGTTGAACATAACGTTTCCTGCGAAATAGATGGCGTAACAATTAATCCTGGAGATTTAATCATTGGCGATAGTGATGGTGTAACAATTGTTCCAATTGCGGCAATTGATGCCGTTGTTGAAGCTGTTATCGAGAAGAATTCTGGCGAGAACTTATTCCGCAAGGCAGTTAAAGAGGGAATGTCCCCCAGCGCCGCCTTTGCGAAATTTGGCGTTCTTTAAAATTTAGCCTTTTTCTTAGCCCTTTAGCGAACCAGATAGCAGACCGCGCAAGAAGTAGCGGCCAAGGAACATATAAACCAGCAGCGTTGGAATCGAAACGATTAGCGATGCTGTCATATTGTTTCCGTAGTAAACCTGGTTTCCAGAACCGGTAATGAAGTTAAGCGCAGTTGTTGCAACAGATAACTTCGGTGAACCACCGGTTAAGAAGATTGCGAAGAGGAAGTCGTTCCAGGCGGATGTGAACTGCCAAATAAGAACAACCACAAAGCCAGGAATAGATAGTGGCAAGATAATTGAACGATAGATGTGAACCATGCTGGCACCATCAACGCGCGCGGCTTCGATTAATTCATTTGGAATGCCCTGGTAATAGTTACGGAAGATCAAGGTGCAAATTGGGATTCCGTAAATTATATGTGCAAAGACCAGAACATAAATAGTGCCACCAATGCCAGCCCACCTGTTGAATTGGGTAAGTGGAATCATGATTGCTTGGTATGGAATAAACATACCGAACAAGAATGATGTGAAGATTACGGTTGAACCCTTAAAGCGCCACTTAGCAAATACGAATCCGTTAATTGATCCGATAATTGCCGAGATTATTGAGGATTGAAGAACGAAGACCAGGGTTCGGAACATTGGTTCGCGCAAGATTTCCCAAGTAGGACCCCAGGCGCCAAAGTTAAGTGAAGTTGGTGGGATAAATGCTGCGGATTGGCTTACGCCAGTAATTCCCTTAACTGAGTTAATGACCATGATGTAGATCGGCAAAGCTGCGATAACAAAGAGAAGCGCAAGTGCGATGTAACGGAAGACCAACCAGAACTGGCCAGCCCCATCAAGCTTCTTTTTATTGCGCGAAATATCCTTTGATTGCGTAACGCGGGATGCGATATCAGTGCTCATTTGTTCGCCTCCTCTGTCTTGTTTACATAAATTAGGTATGGAATAACTACTACGGCAATTAACACAAGGATGACCACGGCGATTGCTGCGCCCTTTGCATAGTTCTGGAAGTCAAAGATAACTTGCCACATATAAATCGCAAGCACTTTTGTTACATAGCCCTTACCGGAAATTCCATAAATTAGATCGAAGACCTTCATCGAAATATGGCCCAGAATGATTAGAACCGTTAAGAAGGTTGGGCTTAGTTGTGGGAACAAGATATGGCGATAAATTTTAAATTCGGACGCACCATCAACTCGGGCCGCTTCGCGCAAATCATCTGGAATTCCGCGGAAACCAGCTAAGAAGAGCGCCATCACATAACCAGACATCTGCCAGATAGCCGGAAGTGCCATTGCAAACATCGAACCTTTTTCTGAGGTGTACCAGTTATTTTCAAGTGCACTTAAACCAACTTTATTCAGAATTAAATTAAGCCCAGTTGCTTTCTCACCCTGTGCTGAATCCATGAGCCAGCGCCAAGATGTTCCCATCGCGATAAAAGAAATCGCCATTGGATACAAGTAAATTGAGCGGAAGAAACCTTCGCCCTTAATTCCTTTTTCTAAAAGTAGAGCCATAATCAGACCGGAGATCAGAGTTCCGATCATGAAAACTAAAGTGAATTTAACTAAGTTTGAAAATGCGTGAGTAAATTCTGGATCTTCAAGCAGGCCAGTAAAGTTTTTAAGCCCGGCGAAACCATTATCCTTACTCCAAGCGCTTGTGCGATTACTAAGTGAGAATTTAACAGTCCAACCAATCATTCCGTAAACAAAGATTGCCATCGCAATAATGGATGGAAGAACGAATACGAATCCACCCCAAGGACTTTGGATATGTTTTTTGGTGCGTGGAACTTGAATTTTGGTCGAACTCTTTGTTGCCACCTAAACACTCACCTCTCGAAAACTTAAGCCTTAAATCTGCCTCGGCGAGCGCGGACTATTTCACGAACTCTAGCCAATTTATTTCAAATACTTCTAATTCTTCTTCTATTTATTCCTTTATAACTGCAAATTCTGGTGAGGCTGTTTCCAGCCCCACCAGAATTCTCTTGCAATTTACTTCAGCTTAACTAATTAAGCCTTGTCAGCATCGTAAGCAGCGATTAAGCCAGTTACAAAGCCAGCCTTGTCCTTAGCTCCACCTGTGTAGAACTTACCTACAGCAGAGTTAAGTGCAGCCATACCAGCATTGCCATAGTTAACACCGTGAACTGTTGAACCAACTAGGGTGTCAACCTTCCATGATTCCATAGCAGCTTGTAGGTAGCTGTCGAACTTAGATGG
>CANLEG010000025.1 GCA_947489605.1 Actinomycetota bacterium | reverse complement strand
ACCCTGCTGGATATCCACATCTTGGGCAGTCCCAAATCTCTGGAATTTGAACTGTTTCGTCTTCAGCAAAAGAGGGACGAGTCTCATGGCCTTGAGCACAATAATAAGAAACTCGGAAACGAGCAATGGCATCGCCACGCTCTGCTTCTCCCATAGGACCTGCGCCAACGCGGCTTCCACGAATTGCGCTACCCATATTTATCTCCTCTAATTAATTAACTTTTGATGAATCTGAATTACTTCTTTAAAACCAAACTAAGAACAATTACTCCTGCGAACCAGAGTCCGCCAACAACGATAGTTATGCGGTCAAGATTCTTTTCAACAACAGAAGATCCACCGTAACTAGAAGAAACTCCACCACCGAAAAGATCGGACAATCCGCTGCCCTTACCTTTATGCAGCAGAACAAGTAGGACCATCAGAATGCTGGTTATAACTAGCAAGATTGATAGAGCTAAAACCACGGGTATCTCCTTTTATTTCTTAATTCTTTATTTTGCTGGGACTTGATAGAACTAGCACTGGGGTAAGGATACCCGCCAAATGGCGGCAACTTACGCGCTGACGACCCGATAGAACCGGGCAATTCTGGCGAATTCTTCAGCATCAAGGCTCGCTCCGCCGACTAGAACGCCATCGACATCGGCCTGCTTCATGATTTCAACGATGTTCGAGGATTTAACTGAGCCACCATAAAGAATTCGTGCAGCCCCGGAAATTTCCGATGATCCAATTTTTTCTAGTTCAACTCGAATAGCCGCACAAACTTCCTGGGCATCTTCAGCGCTCGCAGTTTTACCGGTACCAATTGCCCAGACTGGTTCATATGCAAAAACTATTTTCTTAAGGTCTGGTTTGTGGAAACCTTTTAAGCCATTACGAACTTGATTTAAAACATGCTCGACATGAGTTCCGGCTTCACGAATACTTAGCTCTTCGCCAATGCAAAATATCGGAGTGATTTCATTGGCCAGCGCGGCTTTGATCTTACGATTAACTAAGTTGTCATCCTCTTTGTGAATTGCTCTACGTTCCGAGTGACCAACTGTCACATAAGAAACACCCAGCTTGTTCAACATTGATCCGCTGATATCACCAGTAAATGCGCCGCTAACTTCCGGTGAAAGATCTTGCGCACCATAGGAGAGTCGCAATCTATCGCCATCAATAAGAGTTTGGACTGATCGAATATCTGTGAAAGGTGGGATCACAACTACATCGACTGCGTCATAATCTTTATCGTCCAAGGAATAAGAGAGTTTCTGCGTAACTGCTATCGCCTCAAGGTGATTGAGGTTCATCTTCCAGTTACCTGCGATTAATGGCTTGCGCATTATTCCTCCGAATAGAATTTTGAAAATTACTTATTACTGTAAAACAACTAAACCAGGCAACTCCTTGCCTTCGAGATATTCCAGAGATGCGCCACCACCGGTTGAAATATATCCAAAATCTGAATCTGCAAAGCCCAACTTGCGGACTGCGGCAGCTGAATCTCCACCACCAACAACACTAATACCGCCAACCTGAGTCAAAGCTTGCGCCAAGACCTTTGTTCCATTGGCAAAATTTGGAAATTCAAAGACTCCCATCGGCCCATTCCAGAAAACTGTTTTGCATTCGCCCATTGCTTTCGCGAAAGTTACGGCCGTATCCGGGCCGATATCCAACCCCATTTGATCTGCAGGAATTGCGTCAGCGGCAACGACTGAGGGCTTGGCATCAATATTGAACTCTGGTGCAACAACTATGTCAGTGGGTAGCAAGAGTTTTACTCCAAGCTTTTCCGCACGCTCCATTAGTTCAGTGACTGTGGGGATTAAATCTGTTTCGACTAATGATTTACCTATTTCATAACCCTTAGCGGCAAGGAATGTAAATAACATTCCGCCACCAATCGCTAACGTGTCAACTTTGTCAAGAAGATTTGAAATAACACCGATCTTGTCTGAGACCTTTGAACCACCAAGTGCAACGCCATATGGACGTTCTGGTGATTGGGTTAACTTCTTCAATACATCAACCTCGGCCGCAACTAAATAACCAGCCGCATGTGGCAATAGGTTGGCAACATCGTAAACCGACGCATGTTTGCGATGGACAGCGCCAAAACCATCGCTGATGAAAACATCGGCATAACTGGCAAGTTCTTTCGCTAGGGCTACGCGTTCTGCCTCATCCTTCGAAGTTTCAGCAGCTTCGTATCTAATATTTTCCAAAAGCGTTACCCCGGTTGGTGCAATTTTTGCTCCGATTATCTCTGGTGAAAAGTTGACGGCTTCACCGAGTAGCTCCGACAAGCGAGTTGAAACTGGGGCTAAAGATAATTCTGGAGCCCGCTCCCCCTTTGGCCGACCGAGGTGCGCTGTAATTACTACAGAAGCACCTTGTGCCAACAAATACTTGATAGTTGGTAGTGAAGCTTTGATCCGACCATCGTCAGTAATTACGCCAGCTTTAAGTGGCACATTTAAATCACAACGAAGTAGAACCCGCTTCCCACGAACATCAATTGTGTCGAGGGTTTTGATATTCATTAAAGCTTCTTGCCTACATATCCAACAAGGTCAACTAAACGATTTGAGTAACCCCATTCGTTGTCATACCAGCCAACAACCTTTGCGGTTGTTCCAATTACCTTGGTTAAGCCAGCATCTAAGATACAAGAACTTGGATCTGTAACTATGTCCGCGGAAACTATTGGATCTTCGGTGTAAGTAAGGTATCCCTTAAGTGATCCTTCAGCCGCTTTCTTAAGTGCAGCATTAATCTCTGCTGCTGTAACTTCTCTAGAAAGTTCAACTGTTAAATCTGTCGCTGAACCTGTTGGGACCGGAACGCGAAGTGCGAATCCGTCCAACTTACCTTTTAGGTTAGGAAGAACAAGGCTGATGGCCTTAGCAGCGCCAGTTGTGCTTGGAATAATTGAAACGGCAGCAGCGCGGGCGCGGCGCAGATCTTTATGTGGCTGATCGAGAACAGATTGGTCATTTGTATATGCATGGATTGTCGTCATAAGACCACGAACAATTCCGAATTCTTCATCTAATACCTTAGCCATAGGTGCCAGGCAGTTAGTTGTGCAAGAAGCATTAGAAATAACATGATGATTTGCAGCGTCATATTTCTCGTGGTTTACGCCCATTACGACGGTGATGTCTTCATCTGTTGCAGGTGCTGAAATGATTACTTTCTTAGCGCCAGCTGCAATGTGTTTCTTTGCATCGGATGCTTTTGTGAAGAATCCTGTTGATTCGATAACAATGTCCGCTTTAACTTCAGCCCACGGAAGATTAGCTGGATCGCGCTCTGAAAATACTCGAATTGTTTTTCCATTAATCGTAATTGAGTCATCTGTGAATGTAACTGGAAGACCAAGTCGGCCCAAGATTGAGTCATACTTTAAAAGATGAGCAAGAGTTGCATTATCTGTTAGATCGTTAATTCCAACGATTTCAATATCTGCACCTGATTGAAGTGCGGCGCGAAAGAAGTTGCGACCAATTCGTCCAAAACCATTAATTCCGACACGTACCATTATTTGCCTACCTCAGAAAATAAGAAAATTAATTAACCACAACGTTGTAGAGCACCAATCCTATCAGCCGTAATAGACCTATTCTGCTAAGAGATCTGGGCTCAAACCCGCTTCAGTATCTGGAATCCCCAAATCGTGCGCACGTTTATCTGCCATCGCCAATAGTCGGCGAATTCGTCCAGCAATTGCATCCTTCGTCATTGGCGGAGTTGCGAGCGAACCCAACTCTTCAAGACTTGCTTGCCCGTGGTTAATGCGCAATTCACCTGCTTGTTTCAAATGATCTGGAATTTCTGGTCCAAGAATTTCCATAGCGCGTGCTACTCGAGCAGATGCCGCAACTGCAGCGCGGGCGGAACGACGTAAATTTGCATCATCAAAGTTTGCAAGTCGATTCGCAGTTGCCCGAACTTCGCGGCGCATTCTGCGCTCTTCCCAAGCTAAAACACTTTCATGAGCACCAAGTCTGGTTAACAGTGCGCCGATTGCATCGCCGTCGCGCAATACAACGCGATCAACACTTCGCACCTCACGCGCTTTTGCAGTGATACCTAATCTTCGCGCAGCCCCTACTAACGCAAGTGCAGCCTCTGGGCCGGGGCAAGTAATTTCTAAAGCTGAAGAGCGCCCCGGTTCAGTAAGTGATCCGTGTGCTAAAAATGCGCCACGCCATGCGGCTTCGGCATCACAAATACCAGCAGAAACAACTTGTGGAGGCAGGCCGCGAATCGGGCGATTATTCGCATCGATTAATCCAGTCTGTCTTGCGAGTGCATCGCCATCAGATGTAACTCGAACGACGTAACGACTTCCTTTGCGTAACCCACTTGGTGAAAGCACCGCGAGTTCGCTGTCATGTCCAAATATTTCAGAAATATCTTTTCGTAATCTGCGGGCACCTTGCGCAGTATCTAATTCAACTTCTATTGCTATTTTTCCGGCAGTTATATGTAAGCCACCGGCAAACCTAAGAACTGAAGATACTTCGGCCTTTCGGCAACATGGTTTGGAAATTGAGAGACGACTCAATTCGTCTTTCACTGCTGCTGTCATTGCCATAGGCGCTATCTAAGCAGGCTTGTGCCGAAAATGTGGCTTAAAAGTGAACTCATTTTAACTGGATCATGATGGTTTTTATCAGAACTCTTGGAGACTTCGGCCAAAACAAGTTCACCACCGCACTTATCGACCAAACTCTCTAGCCGATTTTCCTGCGAAAGTATGGCTGGGTCTGCTATAGCAATATCAAATTTGAAATCAGGCGAATGAGATAGAACTAGTTCCAGATGTTCTTCAGGAGTGCTACCAGCAAATTCATCTGCGCCATCTGGATCTGGCAGGTTAAATATCATGATCTTTTTCGCTTTACTCTGTAAAATTGCATTAGATAAATCGGGCAGCAAGAAATGCGGCATCACGCTGGAAAACCAAGAGCCCGGACCAAACGTTAACCAATTTGCATCTGTAATTGCTTGTAAAACTTGCGGAGTAACCTTTGGATTTTTTGGCAACAATTGCAGTGAATCCAATTTTCCTTTCGCAGTTGCAACTTCAATCTGTCCTCGGACCACTTGCCTACCCGCCGCCGTCACGAAGATGCCCTCAATATCAAGTGGCTCCAGCGACATTGGCAGTACTCGACCAACAATTTTTAGCAGTTCGCCAACTCGATCAATACCTGCAACTAAATCATCAGAACTGTCCCAGAGGGCTGCCAGAAGTAAGTTTCCTAAAGCATGTCCGTTTAATTCTCCATCACTGGTGAATCTATGCTGAATTGTTTGTGCCCAACTCTGTCCCCAAGAGTCAGCACCGCAAAGTGCTGCTAAAGCCATTCGTAGATCACCTGGTGGAAGAAAATTAAACTCGGAGCGAATCTTTCCGCTTGATCCGCCATTGTCCGCAACTGTTACAACAGCTGTGATGTTGGGCGTTACATCGCGAAGCGCTGTAAGTGTTGCTGCTAATCCATGACCGCCACCAAAAGCTACGACCTTTGTCTGACTAGCGAGCATTAAATTTCGCGGCCAAGATCTCTGTGAACAGCTTGAGCGGAAATTTTCTTTCCGTTAACTGGCTTCAATCCTGAGAATCTCTTCGCTAGCTCCTCAGAGATTGCAACGCTGCGGTGTTTTCCACCGGTGCACCCGATTGCAAGAGTCAGATATTTACGTCCCTCTTGGGTGAAGCCAATAGCCATTGTTTCAAAGAGTGATTGGTATTTTTCGAGAAAGTCTTGAACATTTTGGCTAGCCAGAACGTTTTCCGATACTGGTCTGTCTAATCCAGTTAGTGGTCTCAAATCTGGAATCCAATGCGGGTTTGCGATGAATCTACAATCCATAACGAGATCGGCATCAACGGGAATTCCGTATTTGTAACCAAACGAGAGAATATTTACCCGTAGATCTAGATCTGATGCAGTACTGAAAATCTCATCAATTTTTCCTTCTAACTGATGAATATTTAACGCAGATGAATCAATTACATAATCGGCAACCGAGCGAACTTCTTGCAATTGCTTCCGCTCTTTTGTTATGCCGTCGAGAATGCGATCTGATCCCTGCAACGGATGTGGGCGCCTTGTTGATTCAAATCTACGAACTAATACTTCATCTGATGCATCCACAAATAGAATTCGGCGCGAAATATTGCGTTCCGCCAAATCAGCCACAGACTTTGTTAAGTCGTCAAAGAATTCGCCACCTCGAACATCAATTACAACTGCAATTGCGGTAGTCGTCTTAGCTGCCATTTCACAAAGATTCGCAATCATCGATGGTGGCAAGTTATCGACAACATACCAACCAAGATCTTCAAGGGCATGCGAGACTGTAGATTTACCGGCCCCACTCATTCCAGTGATTACAAGAACTTCATTAGATCCCATGGCCTAATCCTCTCAAGTAATCTCTCCAGTTTCCATATTAATGTGCTCTTTAATCTCTGGTTCGCTTTGTAAATGGGAGACGATTAAATCTGCAATATTGCTACCTATGCCCGGAATTAGCGCAATATCTGAAGCCGTCGCTTTTCTTATTGCAGTAACAGAGCCATATTTTTCAAGCAAAGCAGAGCGACGCGACTCTCCTAGCTTTGGAATATCGTCTAGCAACGATTCAAGCATGACCTTCGATCTTTTGCTTCTGTGAAACGTAATTGCAAATCGATGCGCTTCATCACGAATACGTTGGAGTAGATAAAGACCTTCGCTATGTCTTGGGAATATTATTGGCTCTTTACTTTCCGGCAGCCACACTTCTTCTAACCTCTTAGCAAGTCCACAAATTGAGATGTCAGAAATCCCGAGTTCAGCTAGTGCTCTCGCTGCAGCAGCAACCTGTGGTGCTCCGCCATCTACAACAATTAACTGTGGCGGGTATGCAAATTTAGGTCTTGCGCCACCGAGATCACTTACCTCAGAATTATCAATATTCCGTTCTGCCAAATATCTCTTCAGCCTTCTAGTTAATACGTGATGCATTGCCCTTGTGTCATCAAAACCAGCCTCATCATCAATTGCGAAGCGCCGATAATCGCTCTTTTTGATCTGGCCATCTTCGAAAACAACCATCGAAGCAACCATGTGCTTGCCTTGGATGTTTGAAATATCAAAACATTCAATACGTAGTGGAAGTTCGGGCAGATCCAACAAATTCGCGATTTCTTCTAAGGCTCTACCTGATACCGCAGAATCATTTGAACGTTTACTCAAATATTGGATGAGAGCTTGATTAGCATTTCGTTTTACGGTATTTATCACCTCTAATTTATCGCCACGTAATGGCTGTGATACCGAAACCTTATGCCCAGTCTTTTCGGTTAACCAATTTTCAATGATCTCAGTGTCTTCCGGCAATTCATCTACCAATATTTCCGATGGTGATTCTAGTTCAGAATATATTTTCGAGATAGTTGCAGCTATAACGCTCTCGCCTTCAAGGACATCGGAACGATCTAAAATCCAAGATCGAGAACCTACAACGCGTCCATGTCGAACCGAAAACAGAGTGACAGCCGAATGGGTAATTTCAGAATGAGTAGCAAGTAAGTCAGCGGAGAAATTCTCACTTAGAAACGTTCCTGATGTTTCGGTAGATTTTTCGATTGCTACTATTTGATCGCGAATCTTCGCAGCTTGCTCAAATTCCTCCCGCTCTGAAGCGGCCGCCATATCATTTGCGAGTGATGTTGAAATATCGCCCGAACTAGTATCGACGAACTTCACCAACTTCGTAGCCAAATCTTTATGATCTTCTTTAGAGATCCATTGAACACATGGCGCACTGCATTTTCCAATATCTCCCAATAAGCATTGGCGTTTACTTTTTACCGCCCTTGAAAAATTTGAATCAGTGCAACTTCTAATTGGATACAACTTCTGAATAACGTCGAACGAACTTCGTAGCGCCCAGGCATGTGCATATGGCCCGAAGTATTTGAATCCTGGTCGGCGTTTGGCTCTAGAGATAAAGAGTCTTGGAAACTCCTCCGACATGCTGATAGCTAAATAAGGATAGGACTTATCATCTTTGAATTGAATGTTGTATTTAGGGTTCTCAGTTTTAATCCAAGTAAATTCAAGTTGTAGTGCTTCGATCTCGGTATTTACTACCGTCCAATCAACTCGAACCGCAGTGTTTACCATTCGATGAGTTTTCTCTAGCAAGTTCTTTTGAAAATATGAGTTGAGCCGATTCTTTAAATTCTTAGCTTTGCCAACATAAATAACGACGCCCCTCTCATCGAAAAATCTATAAACACCAGGGTCAGTCGGAATATCCCTTGGACGGTAACTCTGTGGGTCAGCCATAAAACTATCCTTTTAAGGAATCCGCCAAGAATATTCCCGTGTAGCTCGCTTTGTTCTTCGCTACTGCTTCGGGAGTTCCCTCAGCAACAACAACTCCGCCACCCGAGCCACCTTCAGGACCAAGATCAATAACCCAATCCGCAGATTTAATTACATCTAGGTTGTGTTCAATCACAATTACAGTATTGCCCGTATCCACCAATCGGTTTAACACGATCAAAAGTTTTCTTACATCTTCAAAATGTAGACCAGTAGTTGGCTCATCTAACACATAAATTGTGCGGCCAGTTGAACGGCGTTGTAGTTCGGTTGCGAGTTTAACTCGTTGTGCTTCGCCACCAGAAAGTGTTGGTGCGGATTGGCCAAGTCGGACATAACCCAAACCAACATCATTGAGAGTTTTTAAATAGCGAGCAATCGCTGGAACAGATTCGAAAAATGTGAAGGCCTCTTCAATCGACATATTTAAAACTTCAGCAATCGTTTTGCTCTTGTAGTGGACCTCTAGCGTTTCACGGTTGTAGCGGGCACCATGACAGACCTCGCATGGAACATAAACATCCGGCAAGAAGTTCATTTCGATCGTGATAGTTCCATCGCCCGCGCAGTTCTCACAACGTCCGCCTTTTACGTTAAATGAGAATCGCCCTTGCTGGTATCCGCGAATCTTGGCTTCAGTCGTTTCGGCGAAAAGTGCACGGACTTTGTCGAACACCCCGGTGTAAGTAGCAGGATTTGAACGTGGGGTGCGACCGATTGGTGATTGATCAACGTGCACAACTTTGTCTAAGAGTTCGAGGCCAGAAATAGATTTGTGACGGCCCGGAACTATGCGGGCACCATTTAATTTATTTGCAAGAACTGAATAGAGAATGTCATTTACTAGCGTGGATTTTCCAGAACCACTTACACCAGATACTGCGACAAAGGCGCCAAGTGGAAATGAGACATCAATATCCTGCAAGTTATTTTCGCGTGCGCCCTTAACTAACAGAGCCCGCCTTGGATCTAATTTACGACGTTCTTTAGGAACTTCGATCTTTTTTCTGCCGGATAAATATGCACCAGTAATTGAATCTTTCGCACTTATCAGTGCTTGATAATCACCCGATGAGACTACGTGTCCCCCATGTTCACCCGCACCTGGACCAATATCAACAATCCAATCAGCAGTACGTATTGTGTCTTCATCGTGTTCAACCACAATCAAGGTATTACCTAAATCTCGAAGTCGAGTAAGGGTTTCAATTAGTCTGCGGTTGTCGCGTTGATGCAGACCGATACTTGGTTCATCTAGAACATAAAGAACACCCACGAGTCCAGAACCAATCTGGGTAGCAAGTCGAATTCGTTGTGCTTCGCCACCTGAAAGTGTTGCAGCAGGCCTTGCAAGCGATAAATAGTCCAAACCAACATCTAACAGAAATCCAAGGCGGGCATTTACCTCCTTGAGAACGCGTTCAGCAATTTGTTTTTCGCGCGCATTCAGTGAGATCTTATTTAAGAAAGCTGCACATTCCTTGATAGAGAGCTCACAAATAGCAGCGATGCTTTTATCGCCAATTGTTACTGCTAAAACTTCTGGTTTAAGTCGAGTTCCCTTACATACTGGACATGGCGTTTCGCGCATATAAGCTTCATATTTATCACGAGAAAAATCGCTGTCAGTTTCAGAATGGCGACGTTCAACGAATGAAACTACGCCTTCGAAGCCGGTCGAATAGTTGCGTACGCGACCATATCGATTCTTATACTTAACATGAACTTCATAATCGGAACCGTAGAGAATTGCTTCTTTTGCTTTAACCGAGAGTTTCTTCCAAGGAGTGTCCATTGAAAATTTGATGTCAGCTGCTAAGCCCTCGAGTAAGCGAGAGAAGTATTCTGAAGATTGCCCGCCAGACCAAGGAGCAATTGCCCCGTCGTTAATTGAGAGATCATCATTCGGAATCACTAGCTCTTCATCAACTTCTAGCTTCGTGCCGATTCCAGAACAATCTGGGCAGGCTCCAAAGGGTGAGTTGAAAGAGAAAGATCTTGGTTCCAATTCTTCGAATGAAAGTCCGCAATCATGACAAGCCATATGTTCGCTATAAGTTCGCTCCTTATCAGGCGAACCGGTTTTGACATCAACAAAATCCAGAATTACTAGACCACTTGCAAGACGTAACGCGGTCTCAATCGAATCGGTAAGACGAGTTTTCGACTCAGCTTTTACAGTTAGCCGATCTACTACAACTTCAATAGTGTGTTTTTCTTGCTTCTTAAGTTTAGGGATTTCAGCTATTGGGTAAACCGTTCCATCAACTCGAACGCGAGAGAATCCTTGAGTTGCGAAGTCTTTGAATAGATCCAGGAACTCACCTTTTCGGGCACGCACAACGGGTGCTAACACTAAGAATTTTGTTTCGATCGGCATCACAAGTATCTGGTCAACAATATTTTGTGGTGTCTGTTTTGCAATTGCCTTTCCGCAGCTTGGACAATGGGGCCGACCAGCTCGAGCGAAGAGCAGACGTAGATAATCGTAAACTTCGGTAATTGTTCCAACCGTAGATCTTGGATTTCGGTTTGTAGATTTTTGATCTATTGATACGGCTGGCGATAAGCCTTCGATGAAATCAACATCTGGTTTATCCATCTGTCCTAAAAATTGTCTGGCATATGCTGAAAGTGATTCCACATAACGTCGTTGACCCTCAGCAAAAATTGTGTCGAATGCGAGCGAAGATTTACCTGATCCCGACAATCCAGTAAAAACAATCAGCGCGTTACGAGGAAGGTCGATCGATACATTTTTAAGATTGTGCTCGCGGGCGCCACGAACAACTAAGCGATCGATACTCAAGTTCCTGCCTCTTCCATTCCGCGAAGCTCTTTCTTGAGCTCTCTAATTTCATCCCTATAACGAGCCGCAAGCTCAAATGAAAGATCACTTGCTGCCAATTTCATCTGATCAGTGAGGGATTCTATGAGACCAATAAGTTCCTGTCTTGGTAAAGAATGCCCAGAGACCCTGATTCCAGATGAAGCCACTTTCGAGCCCAAACCTTCGGTGTCTTCCACTTCCTTCGTTATCAAATCTGTAATGTCTGCAATTTTCTTACGAAGTGGAGTCGGATCAATTCCATGTTCGAGGTTATAAGCAACCTGCTTGGCTCGCCGGCGATTGGTTTCATCAATTGCTTGTGCCATAGCGGGCGTGATGCTGTCCGCATACATATGGACTTCGCCCGAAACATTTCGAGCTGCTCGACCAATCGTTTGAATAAGAGATGTCGCAGAGCGCAAGAAGCCTTGTTTGTCCGCATCTAATATCGCTACTAAAGAAACCTCTGGTAAATCTAAACCTTCGCGAAGTAGATTGATACCAATCAGCACGTCGTATTCACCGGAACGCAGCTCTCGGAGTAACTCAACGCGTCTTAAAGTATCAACTTCAGAATGCAAATAACGTACTCTGACTCCAAGACCCATTAGGTAATCAGTCAAATCTTCTGACATCTTCTTTGTCAGCGTTGTAACCAGAATTCTTTCATTTTTGGCAGCACGTAAATTAATTTCATAAACCAGGTCATCGATCTGTCCCTTGATTGGTTTAATGACAATCTGCGGATCAACTAGTCCGGTTGGGCGAATTACTTGTTCGACAAACTGGCCGCCGGTCTTCTCCAATTCATATTTTCCTGGCGTTGCAGAAAGGTAGACCGTCTGGCCTTTTCGTTCGACGAACTCTGCGAAACGAAGTGGTCGGTTGTCCATTGCCGAAGGTAATCGAAAACCATGTTCAACCAATGTGCGCTTTCGTGAAGCATCGCCTTCATACATAGCTCCAATCTGCGGAACTGTTACGTGCGATTCATCGATTACAACTAGGAAATCTTCAGGAAAATAATCCAGTAAACAATTAGGTGGTGAACCTTGTTCCCGACCATCGATATGTCGCGAATAATTCTCGATACCGGAACAGAAGCCAAGTTGGCGCATCATCTCGATATCAAAGGTGGTTCGCATCCGAATTCGTTGTGCTTCTAACAATTTATTCTGTCGTTCAAACTCATCTACTTTAGCTTCCATTTCAATCTCAATGGCAGAAATGGCGCGATTCATCGTTTCTGGTCCAGCTGAATAGTGGCTCGCCGGGAATATGAACATCTCAGTTTCATCTCGAATAATTTCACCAGTTAGTGGATGCAGCGTAGTAATTTTTTCAATCTCATCACCAAACATTTCAATGCGTAGTGCCAACTCCTCATACATCGGAATAATTTCTATAGTGTCACCACGGACTCGAAAAGTTCCACGTTCGAAGGCCATGTCATTTCGTTTATATTGAATATCTACAAATTTGCGGAGTAATTTATTTCGCTCAATCGAATCGCCGATTTGTAATCGAATCATTCGATCTACATATTCTTGTGGGGTCCCTAAGCCATAAATACAGGAAACGGTTGCGACTACGATTACATCTCGTCTAGTGAGCAGTGAGTTTGTTGCAGAGTGACGAAGGCGTTCTACTTCACTATTTACCGAGCTATCTTTCTCAATAAAGGTATCGGTCTGTGGAACATAGGCTTCGGGTTGGTAATAGTCATAGTAAGAAACGAAATACTCGACAGCGTTATTCGGCATAAGTTCGCGAAATTCATTGGCGAGTTGTGCAGCAAGAGTCTTATTGGGTGCCAGAACTAAAGTCGGACGCTGCAATTTTTCGATTAACCAAGCGGTAGTCGCTGATTTTCCGGTTCCAGTTGCACCTAGTAAAACCACATCTTGCTCACCTGCGCTAATTCGATCCGCGAGTTCAGCAATAGCTTTGGGCTGATCCCCTGACGGGATGTAATCGCTAATTACTTCGAAGGCATTTAACTTACGCTGTAAATCCGTGATTGGGCGCATAGTTTATTGAGCACTAGCCCTTGCTCGAGGTAGTAACACGTCCTCATAAATGTTCTCGGCCTGTCGCAATAATTGATCTAGATCGCCATCATTATTGAATACGGCATCCGCAATCTTTGCACGGTCTAAATCGCTGGCTTGGGCCTTGATTCGTGCCTCAATTTCATAGCCCTTCATTCCGCGCTCCTTGAGTCTTGATTTTCGAATTTCCAAATCAGTCTCAACAGTTATTACGTAATCAAATCTTTCGCGCCCAGCCGTCTCGACCAATATCGGGATTTGATAAATAACAACGGAATCCACTGGACTTTCATCAACGATTTCAGCGAAAGCTTCAGAAACCCTGGGATGAATTATTTCTTCCAACTTCTTAAGTTCCGTCGGATTGGCGAACACAATCGCACCTAGCTTGGAACGATCTAAAACTCCGTTTGTCAGAATCTCATCTCCGAAAGTTGCAACTAACTCATCGAAGCCATCTGTTCCACGTTCCACAACATCACGAGCTAATTTATCGGCGTCGACTACAACGGCGCCGAGATCCTCAAAGCAATCACCGGCTGCCGATTTCCCGGAACCTATTCCCCCGGTAAGCGCAACGATAAACATATTGGAATCTTATCTTTCTATTAGAAGATTTAAATGAAAAGGGCCCCGACCGAAGTCAGGGCCCTTAACTCTAGTTACTTACTCGGCAGCAACTTCTGCGACCGCTTCAGTTGCAGGTGCATCTCCAGCGGCAGCGTCAGCAGCTTTCGCTTCTTCCTTCTGCTTACGGTGTGCCATGAAACGAGTTTGTGCTTCAGCATATTGACGTTCCCACTCTTCGCGTTGGGTTTCATACCCTGGACGCCACTCTTGAGAATCTGCATCGAAACCTTCAGGGTAAATGAAATTACCTTCAGCATCGTAGCGAGCAGACATTCCGTATTGAGTTGGATCAAATGCTTCGATTTCAACTTCATGACCTTCATTTGCTTGCTTTAATGAAAGTGAGATACGACGACGCTCTAAATCAATATCGATGATTTTCACGAATAGTTCGTCGCCAACTTGAACAACTTGTTCTGGAATTTCAACATGGCGTTCTGCCAACTCTGAAATATGAACTAAGCCTTCAATTCCTTCAAAGACACGAATGAATGCGCCGAAAGGAACTAACTTAGTTACTTCACCAGGAACAACTTGGTTGATCGCATGTGTGCGAGCAAATGCTTGCCATGGATCTTCTTGGGTTGCCTTAAGAGATAGTGAGACGCGCTCACGTTCGAAATCTACTTCTAGAACTTCGACAGTAACTGCGTCGCCAACTTCTACAACTTCATTTGGATGATCAATGTGCTTCCATGAAAGTTCTGAAACGTGAACCAATCCATCTACGCCACCAAGATCAACGAAAGCACCGAAGTTAACGATTGAAGAAACAACACCAGAACGAACTTGACCCTTTTCTAGTTGGTTCAAGAATGTTGTGCGTGAGGCTGATTGTGTTTGTTCTAGGAATGCACGACGAGAAAGAACTACGTTGTTGCGATTCTTATCAAGTTCGATAATGCGAGCTTCAACTTGTTGTCCGATGTAAGGAGTTAAGTCACGAACGCGGCGCATTTCAACTAGTGATGCTGGTAGGAAGCCGCGAAGACCGATGTCGACGATTAGGCCACCCTTAACAACTTCAATAACAGTTCCAGTGACAACTTCGTCACGTTCTTTCTTGCCTTCAATATCTCCCCAAGCGCGTTCGTACTGTGCGCGCTTCTTGGAAAGAATCAGGCGTCCTTCTTTATCTTCTTTGGTTATAACAAGTGCTTCAACGCGATCGCCAACAGAAACAATCTCTGAAGGATCAATATCGTGGCGGATAGATAGTTCGCGGGAAGGAATAACACCTTCGGTCTTGTAACCAATGTCTAGCAAAACTTCTTCGCGATCAATTTGAACAACGGTTCCGATAACTAGATCGCCATCATTAAAATTCTTAATTGTGCCTTCAA
>CANLEG010000024.1 GCA_947489605.1 Actinomycetota bacterium | reverse complement strand
CCTTGGAACGGCCCGAAGAAATCTCCAGCAATCCAAACAATATAAATCGTTCCAAGTGCCATGATTACAGCATCGATAGATGCAGCAATGTGTCGCTTCACAGGTAGCCCAACAGAGATCAGTGCAAGCCCAGATGAATACAGATCAAGTATTGCGCCACCAATTAGTCCCAGTATTGCAACCATCGCAAAGGGAATTAAATACCAAGTCGGAACGAGAGTTGTTAGCGCACCAATTGGGTCCATTGCAATTTTCTCACTAAGTTCTTTGCTGCTTCCCGCTATTAGTGAGCCATAAATAACCAAGGTAATTGGAACTACAGAGGCACCGAAAACTGTCCAACCAACTACACCTCTGCTTGAAACACTGAGTGGCAAATACCTTGAATAATCTGCTGCGCAATTGACCCAACCAAGCCCGATTCCGGTAATTCCAAATATAAGTGCGCCTAAGAATGCCTGAACGCTTCCACTTGGAATTGCTGAAACTGAACTCCAATTAACTTGATCTGCAGTTAATGCTATGTAGCCAACCGTTAAAACTATAGTTGAAACTGTTAAGACTTTCTGGAGACGCATGATTACTTGAAAGCCAAGAACCCCACCAAAAATAGTTAATCCGGCCGCAATAGAGAAGCCAAGAATTCGTGAAATATTTGGCTCAATATTTCCGACTCGAGTTAAGACTGTTTCTGTTGCTAACGTCGCAAGTGAAACAAGAACAGTTTCCCAACCAACAAAAATTAAATATGAAAGCAGACCCGGAACAACATTTCCTTTTACGCCAAAGGCGGCACGTGAAAGTGTCATCGTTGGAGCATTTGCGCGTTTGCCAGCAAGGGAGCTAATCCCAACTAAAAAGAAAGATGCCACTGTTCCTATGAACGCTGCAAATGTTGCCTGCCAGAAAGATATTCCAAATCCGAGAAAGAAAGAGCCATATGAAAGTGCGAGTAGCGAAACATTTGCAGCAGCCCATGGCCAAAATAATGAGCGCGCAGATCCGCTTCTTTCGTTTTGCGCAATGAAATTAGTGCCATTCATTTCTAACATGATGCTAAGGATAGAGGTAATAGATAAGATTGGCAGATGTTTGCGAATGATGAATTCCTAAAGGCCAGACTCGCAATCTTGATTTCATTTCTTATAAATGGTTTTTCGGTTGGAAACTTCGTCTCTAGAATTCCAGATTTTAAGTATGAACTTGGGATTTCTAACGGCGTTCTTGGAGCCTCACTTTTTTGTGCGTCAATTGGTGTCCTTGCAGCTCTTCGCCCAACTAGCAGAGCCGCAGCTAAATATGGCAGTGGTCCCGTAGTCAGACTTTCTGCATTTACACTCGCTCTGGCAGTTCCATTTGTTGGATTACTTTTCAATCTCCCTTGGTTTCTCCTCTCGCTATTTATTTATGGGGTTCTCTCTTCAATCCACGATCTTTCAATTAATGCCCACGCAGCAGCGCTAGAAAATAAAGCTGGGAAGCGTGTGATGAGCACGTTTCACGCGATGTGGTCGATTGGTGGTTTAACTGGTGGCGCAATTGGTGGGCTGCTCGCGAGTTTCAATGTCTCCATACTGATACATGCGATTGGTGTTGGTCTATTCATCGCCCTAGTTGCGCTCTTCACTCGTAACTGGTTTTTGCCTGCTGAGGTAGATCAACATGTCATTGAGAAACATGAAAAAAGAAAGACGCCGCGTAGATTCTTGATCTTAGGTTTGTTGGGGCTATGTGGTTCGCTTGGCGAAGGGGCAGCAAGTGATTGGGGTGGGGTTTTAGCTCGCGAAACATTTGAAGCATCCACACTAATGTCGGCCCTGCCATATGTTTTCTTCTCGGCCTCAATGGTTATCGGAAGATTATCTGGAGACTTTCTTGCTCATAAATTTGGAGTCGTTAAACTTCTTACCTGGTCTGGATTTATTGCCGGAACCGGCTTAACAGCAGGTTTATTCGCTGGAAATATTTATGGCGTAATTATTGGCTGGCTGCTACTTGGCATCGGAATTTCTACTGTAATTCCAATGATGATCAGCGCGACTGGAACTCTAGCTAATGATAAATATTCTGGCCAAGTCTCAGCCGCCGAAGGTGTTGCGCTAGTAACCGGAGTTGCTTACTTTGGCTTTGTAATTGGCCCACCATTAATTGGATTTATCTCTGAAATTATTACGTTGCGCTGGGCGATGCTGCTTCCCGCTGTATTGGCAATAATTTTTGGATTAAGTGCAAAAAAAGTATTGTCATAGTAAATTGCGCTCCATGATTACTCCTCAGAAACTTGCATCCAATCAATTTGATCACTTCTACAAGGGCGGATACCGCATTGGCGCACTTCGCAATGGCCCAGGTGGACCAATGCGACCTGAAGAGTGGATTGGTTCTATGACAACTCGCTTTGGCGAGAAGACCATGGGACTTTCAACGCTTTCTGACGGAAGTTATCTGCGAGATTCAGTCATCGCTAATCCAGAACAGTGGCTTGGTGCCGAACATTTAAACACTTTTGGTGCAAGCACAGAACTATTAATGAAGTTGTTAGACCCAGATCAAAGACTTCCAGTTCATTATCATCCAAATCGTAAGTTTGCTAAAGAACATCTTTCGTTAAAACATGGAAAGACTGAAGCATGGATTATTTTGGAAGCGCCAGCAGGAGCAAGTGTTGGTTTAGGTTTCGGTAAAGAAATGTCTAAGCCTGATGTTTCAAAGATGGTTGATGCCAGAGATTCAGATGGCTTATTAGCTTCGCTTCAAAAGTTTGAAGTAAAAGCAGGAGATACAGTTTTTGTTCCAGCAGGAACGCCACATGCAATTGGCGCGGGGATATTTGTTCTTGAACTTCAAGAACCAACAGATCTTTCAGCGCTTCTAGAATGGAATGACTTTGCAGTAGATGGCGTTAAAGATGGCCATCTTGGTTTAGGTTTCGATACCGTTTTGGATGCGCTTCGTTACACCCCAATTGAAAAAGATGAAGCCAGTAAATTAGTGTTCTCGAATCGGCTATTTAGTAATTCAGATCAATCTGTCTTTACTGCCGTTGCTGATCCATATTTTCGTGCGGATTATTTAGCCGGAAATAACAGCAAGGTTGCTGCCGGATTTAGCATCATGCTTGTTCTTGAAGGTAACGGAAATATTGCTTTTGAAAACCATTCAGCAATTGATGCAGTTAAAGGTGATGCAATCCTGATTCCACATAGCGCTGGAAGTTGGACGCTAAGCGGTGCAAGTGGAGTTGTTTGTCGCCCACCACTAGCAAAAGATGCGCCACTAGCTATTTAATATCTGCCATATCTAAAGTTGGAAGACTTTCTAAGGCATTTGCCATCATTGGTGGACACGGCTGACCGGGTGCAATAACTGGTTCAAAGTGCCACCATTCGTTCTCATAAACCCTGCAAAGCCCAAATTGCGAACCATTATCTTCTAACCACTTTGTAGCAACTTTGTCCCCCGGATAGTTAACGTCAATTGCTATTCCCCATGGATGATGTGAAATATCTTTAGGTAACACCCATTTCGAAGCTTCGCTTTCACTTCCATATTTCTTTACCGCATCATTAAATAATCTCTCTTGCAATTGTTGAGATCGAAATCCAGAAGTTATTCGAATATCAAATCCAGCAAGGTTCGCTGCTGCCCGCGCAGCCAAAAATCTAACCTCAAGAGTCCGATCAAGTTGGGTAGGTCTAATCTCGGAATGAATAATTGGTGCGGTTCCTAGCGGTTCTTCAGGTGCCAAACATCCGCTCTCAGTATCACTTGTGCGTAATTCACTGCTCTCTATATTAAAACAGAGAAGTGGTTGAACAACTTTGGGAACATCTTGTATTTTTCTTTCAACCGGGTTAGTCGTAGATAAGACAAAAACCGCACATACCAACAGGAAATATCCGGCAGCATAGAAGTAGAAGTCTGAAGTTTGCTTATCCATGGCTTCGGGCGATCTTTGGAAAATTGGTAATCATGCCATCAACTTTTAGTGCTTTGCAGATTTCAAATTCATTTTTTTCATTAACGGTCCAGATAAATATTCTGCTTCCCCGGTTCTGCAATTTCTTTACTAGAGATGGATACCTAGTAACTAGATCAATATTTAGGGCTAGAAATTCTCTTTTAGAAAATCTTGCTGATAGATAGTATTTGGTGACTTTACAGAAACTCCATTTTGATTTAACTCTTCCAATAGCAAAACTCGAAAAAGACATCACTATTACTTCAATTCCGGTCTCGCTAATTTGCGCGGATTTCGATTTTAATAATTCGACCACTTCATGTTCGATTCGTCCCCCAAAAATATTTGGGTGTTTCGTCTCAATAAGTAAGTCCTTTTTAGCGGAAATTGCTAAATCCAGTAATTCATTTAAGGTTATTAAATCATAGACACTTCGGAGCTCTTTAAGAGTACTTCGAGAAACCCTTAATCTTGTTCCCGCAATTCGTTTCGTTGTTGCATCATGAAGGCAGACAATCTCGCCATCCTTTGAAAGTCGTACATCACATTCAAATCCATCTGCGCCTTCATCGATTGCAACCTGATATGCCAATCTCGTCATTTCAGGATTGTTTCCTGAAGATCCGCGATGTGCGTAGATCTTCATTTGCCGACTATAAAGAGCAATGAATTTACTAGACCAAATTTCTTAGAAGGGGGTTTGGCAAGAAATAAGGTGCGCATAATCGGTGACCAGATTCCAAACACGCGAGAAAATACTTTTGCTCTGGCTCTTCTATCTGAAGCGGAATTTCTAAGGTTCCCAGAACTTTCTATTGGATGGGTAGCAATCACGATAGGTTCAAATTTTCCCTTCAATCCTGCGCGAAGAGCGTCAGCAATGAAAATGTATTCATCTCCGAGATAGTTCGTGGCACCAGCGCCAAAGTTTTCATCGAACTTAATACCCGCGACTTTTATTTCAGAAACTCTAATCATCATCTCGTAAGTTGCGGCCTTGGCCGAATTAGTGAGTTTGAGATCGTGGCCTTTAATTGGGTAACTCTTGCGAAGCTTGCCAGTCTCATCGACGGCCTGCATCAAAAGGATTGAAATGTTTGGATTAGCGTTTAGAAAGCTAATTGCTGATTCAATTCCAGATTCGCTAAATTCAATATCATCATCACCAAAGAGCAGGTAAACCGAATTTGTATTTGTTATCGCTGCGTTCCGGCTCTTTGCCACGCCTCTGTTTTTTAATTCAAGCACTTTTACTTCATCGGCAAATGTAGGTGTGGTTGTACCTTCAGGGTTCTGCACTATTACAAGGTTATTTACTAAATTTAGAAACTTAATATTTTTCGCCCGATTGGCTAAGGTCGAATAGCCAATTGTTAAAGGCAAGGAGCTACTCACTGTGAGTGCGTGCCCTTGCAAACCTCATCAAGCCGCTTGAGATATTCGAGAGACTTGAACTCTGCATACGTAGGCCAAAGAAAAGAACAACAGTATTTGATGGGCTAATTTCGCCAGTAAAACTAAGCGCGATTAACGCACCGAAAAGAATTAACATTGCTAATCCGGAAAGTAAAATTCCAGTTTCGCCAGAGCGAATTCGGGTTCCAATTTTTACTGAGTTTGGAATGTGTTCTTTGCGAATTTTTGCCTTAACAAAGCCACGCTGTGATTTTAACTGTTTGCGGAAGATCATTCCAAAAATTTGTAATATACCCAAAACTACAACAATATTTAGTAAGCCAAATTTCCAATTCAAAAAGGTAAAGAAAACAATGATTACACCCATTTGCATGAAAATACTTAGCAAGGTGGTTAATTCAAAAGCAAGTGACCAACGCCAATTCTCCTTAACACGATTAATCTGCTCCTCTGAGGCCTTAAAGGCTCGATCAAAAACATTTACTCTATAGATACGTTGAAAATAGTGACCAGCTCTAGTTCCACCAAAGAATATGAAGAATCCGCACACATATAAAATTATTTGAGTCCTTGTCATTTCGCCCTCATGCAAAATTAACTGAGTGAACAATTTTGCCACTGCTAGTTCTGACACTGAAATAAAAGCGGCAGTCAGAACAAGAACTACTAAAATCAAACGATATTTTGTGGTTGGAAAAAGTTGCAACGTCGAAGCTTTAAGTTGTCCTAATATTGTTCGCACGAGTTAATTATTCCGTAGTTTCGCCGACGACACGATAGCCGCGATATGACCGATAGTGACAAATAGCGAGATTCCGAGCGCAATTTCCAAGGATTCACTAAATGTTCCGAATAACGCCACGTACATAGTGAACTCGACCGAATGAAACATTCGCTGCGCTGGAATGAAGTTGAACACCTTTCGGACTTTTCGAAGAATCCCTTTAACTGGCATATTTATCCCAGATTTATCCTGAATTTTTGGCAGGCCGGAAAATGCGCGTGCTACATGCACTGCGTCATTCAAGCCCTTATTTACTATAACTAAAATGGCTAAGAGCGCTCCAAGGAAAGGAAAAATCGAATCAGTAATTGGTTCATTCGGCCAATTGGCAAGCCGTAATCCAAAGCAGATTGGCAATAACCCTTCTGCTAAATAATGTCCTAGCTTGTCTAGGAAAATTCCCATTGGGGATTTAGTTTCCCGCCATCTGGCAACTTCACCATCGCAGCAATCAATCAACATTTGAAGATGGCTAAGAAATAGTGCAAGTGCAATTCCCTGCCAGCCTTGAATCAAGAGCGCTGGCCCAATTGATGCGCCAACAAGAATCATTAACCAAGTAACACCATTTGCGGTTATTGGAGTTCGTAGAAAAATTCGAGTTAAGTAGGGTGAAATTCTTCTCTGATACAGATCTGCAATCCAATGTTCAGAGGTTGATCTTCCAGTGACCGATAATGGTTGCGAGACCTCACGTATCTGCGCGATTGTTGGTCGAGTTGGTCTTGTAGTCATGGGTTAGTTCACTTCCGTTTTGCGACTAAGAATCCATTGAACTGAAGATATTACAAAGAACAGTACGCTGAAATAGTAAACAAGAATCGTTAGAGACCATCCCATCCAAACCCAAATTACGATTACCAGTAATCGACCAAATACAAATCCGCCAGCAGCAGATAACCAGGTTGGTTTTCTCTCGTTTTGGAGAGCTCGATACATGTTGTCGTAATGATTGAAAAGAATTGCAAACAAAAGTAGGAAAATCACGGACTTATCAAGATCGGTTACAAAAGCCAATTCAATCAATATTGCACCTTCTAGTAGGCGCAATAACGAGGGCGTAAGCCAATCGAATCGATTTGTTAAATTCTTGCTATTAAATGAATCCAATTGATCATCAATCAAATTGTTATTAACTCTATTTTTAGGCCAGGTCATAGTTTTTTTCACTCTGCCTCGAAAGACCAGAGCTATAGATATGAGCGCAAGTACTGGCATTATTGTGAATGTAAATGCCGCTCCGCCTATTACCGAAGATGCGCTAATAACTAGCCAACGTTCTCCGATAGGGAATTGCACAGCCTTTTTTGACCAATATTCCCAGCGACTTTTCTTCTCCCGCTCAACCGAAACATAAGCATCATTCTTCAAATTGAAATCAAGGGGTTCTAGATGCGCACTTCTAATTTTATTTATCCGGGCAAAGTTGTAATCAGATAGATGTCTGAAGGTTTGTAAAAGCATCATTCCAAGTGCAGGGATCCAAAGATCACGACCGCTTTTAGCGGCGCCATATGCAAGAGCGAAAAAGACTAAATATTCTTTTATTCGATCGGTGATTGCATCTAACCAAGCACCTAGTTGCGAGAATTGTCGGGTGTATCTAGCTAATTCACCATCTACGCAGTCAATAATTATGCTGAGTTGAAGTAGAACCGCTCCAATAAAAATTGCCCAGAAATTACCCTTGCTAAATTCATATGCCGATAACAATCCCACTGCAAAAGAAATTAAAGTAACTTGATTTGGTGTCATCTTTAAGCGAACTGCAAGCCACGTGAATAATTTAGATATTTTGCGCAGAAAGAAGACCGAGTAAAAACCATCATTTGCTCGGTTCGCTAGCTTTAACCGCAACCGAGCGTCATTGAGTGCGGTAATTTGGTTCTGGGTTGCTTGGCGCTCACTTGGGTCGCTACTTCTTATAAATGGTGCCCCTGCTACTTCTGCAGGCGCAACAACAACTGCTGCCCTTACAAGTGCGACAAGAATTAAGTCGATGGTATTTCCAGGATGGTTGGTATTTTCAACTTTGGAAAGAACTTCAACAATCTCCTGTTTTTGAGATTGCGAAAGCCGAATTATTCCTAGGAATATGTGGTTGCCGTGCCCGACTTCGTGATATCCAGAACTTGCGCCAGTAATGCGACCTTGGCTTACTCGGGTTTCACCATTCTTAATCTTCGATACAAGAGCCGTTGTTACAGTTCTTGGGTAGTCAGTCAATAATTCAAGATGCGGTTTGGTGACCACGGTATTTTCATCGACTAATAGCAAATCTTGATTGCCTGATTCAAATGCCTTTAAAACATCTGAAATCTTGGTGCCCTTATGAACATCTAGGGTTCGAAGATTTTCGGTCATAAGCGGTAATCTATCGTGTCTAACAGGCATTCTTTAGGAAAAGACGGGTTGGAAAGATAGAGATGGCTATTCAAGTTGTGATTTTGGCGGCAGGTATGGGAACTAGATTAGGAAAACCTTGGCCTAAGCCATTAACGGTTTTATCTGATGGCCGTTCGATTATGCAACAGCAGATGGAGAACGTCACAAAGGTTTTTGGAGACGTCGCAAGAGTCACCGTCGTAGTTGGATTCAAACTTGAAATGATTATTGAAGCTCATCCAAATGCAAGCTTTGTTTACAACGAAGTTTATGATCAAACAAATACTTCAAAGAGTTTGCTTAAAGCACTGCGCGCCAGCCAAGAATCTGGTGTTCTATGGCTAAATGGTGATGTTGTATTTGATTCAAAAGTCTTAGAACGAGTCTCAGATCGAATTAGATCTGAAAAATCATTTGTTTGTGTGAATACATCCGCCACAGCAGAAGAAGAAGTTAAATACACGGTCAACGAGAAAGGTTTCATAAAGGAACTTTCAAAGACTGTAAAGAATGCGCTTGGTGAGGCAGTTGGAATTAACTTCATTTCTGCCCACGAGAAAGCAGATGTTATTAAGCAATTAGAAGCATGTGCTGACCAAGATTACTTTGAACGTGGCCTTGAGCTTGCTATTGAAAAGAATGGTATTGAAATGGAGCCTGTTGATATCTCTGATTTATTTGCAGTAGAGGTCGATTTCCAAGCAGATTTAGACCGGGCTAACGAAGGACTTAAATAATTATTTTTTGAGTCTTTTAATTCCTTCTTTAATTGCCGCTTCTACTTCTGATATTTTTCTCTCAGAAATTCTAATCTCATGAGTAATTGGCGTAATTTCAGATAATTTAATTTTTGGATTTATCGATACCGGATTTAACTCTTTAACTCCTGCGCCTAGAGCGTAATCAGAATATTTGATCCCATCTCCGTGGACATATTCTTCAAAGCCTTTGAAAACAACTAGCGCACAAGGTATGCCATAGCTTTGACATGTAATCATCACGTGCATTGCACTTGTCACGACGCTGTCGTATTCATGAAGCTTTTCAATAAAGGCGACTATGTCATTTGGATTAGAGAGTTGAACTGAGAGTTCATCGAAGTTTTCTGGAAGTTTTACCGGTGCTTGTAAATGTGTGTGATGGCGAATTAAAGCAATTCTGCCGTTTGTTTCGCCACGTGTGAACGGTAAAATTCTGGATAACACAACGGCTGGGTCGCCAAAGCTTTCAACCTTTGGCCCACCAGATTGCAGAAGTAGTTCAGCGGTATGTGGCCCGCGAACTGAAACATATTCTGCTTTCGGATTCAGTGCATGTTTAAATGAACTAACACCAGTTCCGACTACTACTGAATTGCTCTTAATAAAGCGGCCCACTGATCCCAGACTCACTAAATGTTTCTTAGGTGCCTGCGTAGTCAAGCCTTGAAAAATTATTCGGTTTTCTGTGTAGTGACTGAAGATGAATGGAGTTAACCAATCTCCGTAGTTGCCCGGATATGGATTTTCCCACCAAGCAATATTTAACTTTTCCGCACTGGGTTTACCGGAATATGCCATGAAACTTGAAGCAACATTGATTGCGGCTGTTTCATACCGATTGGGTAGAACTTTGCGTTTAAATAACTCAAGAGAATCGTTATATTTTTTAAGATCTCCAGCTTTTCCTGATTTCACTAGTTCGCCAATAGTCTGATTATTAAGATTATTGTGGCTCTTCCCTGTCAAGAATCCAGTTACACCAGAAGCATCAACTAATAGTCGTAAACGCGCAGATAATTTTTCAGGTAATTTCTCTTCTACAATTTTTGCAAAATTAAGTAGATCGCGCTTTGGATTAATTTTTCGCTTTGCCTTACTACCTTTATGTTGTTCGACTTTATCTTTGAAATTTTCAACTTGTCCACTCGAGCCAAATCTAAAGAAGACTTCATGGCTTTCAAGACTTCCTGCGCCTTTATCAACTGCGCAGTTAGAGGGAATTATTTGGAATGTCATGTTCGAAGAAGTTGCACGCCAGGCTTCTTCAAAGAAGAAATCATCTGTGGCCCTAACGGTTGCTACTTGTTCGAAATCTGCAGCTGCTTGAATCATCTTGCGAGCCTGCGGTGTGTTATTTATTCCCCAGAAGCATGGCTCCCAGAAACGGCCACGGTTTTCATAACCAATTTTTGTGGGATTACTAAATCCACGTTGAAATCCAATGATGTCTGCTGTCGAATTTAAAATAAAATCAGGAATACTAAATAGTTCGCAGTCAACATCGATCCAAAATACTTTCTTATCTGGGTTTGCCGCACAAACCTCAGCAATAAATCCGACTTTTTTGCGACAAATCGCCGCCCAGTCTTCGCCCTCTTTTTTTGTGATCTCACGAAGGTCTACTTCAATACCAAGTTCTTCTAAATTTTCTCTAAGTCTTGCACCATGGCTTTTGTAGTAATCATCGCTGGTATAGAACGAACACACTATTGCGTTATTTATCCTGATTTCTGGCTTCGATTTTGCAACCAATTTAGGGACAAACTGGCTTTCAAGTGCAGCAAGGACTTCTCCGCCTTGATAATCCAGGGTGCTCATTTGCGTAATTAAACTAGTCAAAATTAATTCCGCTTTTGCTTTGAGAAAACTGAGAGTTTACAGAAAGTGAATTTTGAACTTTGCTTGTTTAACGCTTTAGATTTTCTTGCGAATATCTCTCTTAATCATCTTCCAAAGAACCCTTGCTACATAACGCGTCGGGAGCTTCTCAACTACTCGCAAATCCATGGCTACCAAAGCCTTAGCGGCTAAATCAACAGGAATCATGGTGATCTCTGGATTTTCGCCGATGGGAATCTGGGCGCTTTCAAATGAATCTAAGTCGCCAATAATCCTTATTCCAAGTAGTTTGATTTTTTCAACATTCTTCTTTGAAACCGTCTTTGCTATGTCGACCGCCCACTGCGGAGTTAGTAACCTTGCAGCTTCTGGGTCAGGAACAACTTTATTTGTCAGATACTTGATGGATCCATTTCTAATAAAAGTTTCATAATCATGCCAACTTCTCTTTTTTGAGAATTTCTTATTAATCGTATTTAGCAAGGCAATCTCATCAAGCGTTAGTGAGCGATTGCTGTCTTGATCTGTTTGTGGCTTTAATAGCCCTGACTTTAGTGTGAGCAAGTTATTAAACTCTTGATACATGAATTCTGGTTGCTTTTCATCCACAACAATTACAACCACATTCTCTTTTCCAAAGTGCTTTACCCACTTGGCCAAAACTTCCGCATGCATATGTCTGACCCAGAATGATGGAGTGATAGTTGATACTCCTGGCTCATCTAAAATCGAATGTAACCATTTTTCATAATTGCTCTTAATCCCAATTTTTAAATGCTGTTGATAAGCCGATGGGATGATCTTCAATAGCGGACGAAGCGTAAAATAAATCTTGATATCTTTGCAACCAAGATCGTTCTTGAATTTTACGATCTGTTCTTCCGTTAATTCACATAAGAACTCTGAGCTGACAAGCGCAGTTGATTTAGCTCTCTTGATTTGTTTTACAAAACTACGCCATTTTTTATCGGTAGCCAGAACTCCGCCGCGATCTTCCCAACCCCAAGTTTTGCCCATAAGCGAGTAGATGGCTTTATGGTGGGCTTTCCCGCCTACTTCCGGATAAGTAATTCCAGCTTTGCTTAACTCGCTTCTTGCGGCAAAGAAACTAGATTGAATTGCGGTTGTGCCAGTTTTATGAAAACCAGCATGCACAATAATTTTCTTAGCCATAAGCAAAACCTTACTTGTTTAACTTAAATCAAAGAAGTAAGAACTCGGGTAATTTGCCCAAAAATGCCGGCCCTTGGGTCAATTAATTCAAAATGGCCGATACTTTCAATTTCAATAAGGTTCATTTTTATTTCTGCTTTATGCGCAACGTAATCTCTGGAGAATTCAACTGGCACACGAATATCAAGGGTGCCGTGAATAATCGTTGTCGGGTTGGATGGCGCAGGTAAGCGCATTGGATCTAAGTCAGAACGGAGTGACGCAGGGGTGCCAAGAAAGTCAGATACCGCGCCCTCGTCTAAATCTAATTCTTCCGCCTTCATTAAATCTGTTAGCGGAGCGAGAGCGATGGTTCCGATTGCGTTAGTAAAATTTGATAGGACGAGTCCAAGATGCCCACCGGCTGAGTGTCCAATCAAGATTATTTTAGAAAACTCTTCTTTTACTTTAGAAATTGCCGCTTTCGTATCAGAAAGCATTGCATCTGGATTTCCTATAATTCTGCGATATTCGATTAGCGCAACGGACCAGCCCGCGTTCGAAAGAGCTTTGGCAAAAGGAGCAAGATGTTTACGGTCATACTCTGGGCGCCAATATCCACCATGTATTAAAACTATTACTGAATCATTTGGAGTAGGAGAATTGTAAAAATCAATTACCTGATCTTCTGACTTTCCATAAGGGATAGTTCTGTCTGGTTCTTCAAAGGGCAATTCAAAGACAGAGCGATCTTCTTCCATTTTTTAGATTGAATCCAGAACGGAAATTTTCTCGCCATTTACAAATTCAGCAGCTATCTTCTGCCAAGCGGCACTGGCTGCATTCTCCATATGTGCATCCCAGAGGGCGCGATTAGTCCAAATTTCCCAGACGCAAACTTGATTTTCATTCTGTGAATCATTGAAAATCTCTAAGGTTTCACAGCCATCCTCAGTGCGAATATGTGCACCGTGAACTTTAATTTTTTCAAGGAACGCTTCGCGCTTGCCTGGTTTTACATCGATTGCTACAAAGAGATAAACCTTGCTCATTTTTTAGCTAATTCTTTTTAATTTAGGGATTCTAAATTCTTTGCCATTTGTTACACCACTTGAACGCCAGAGCAACATTACAATAAATGTAAGTGCAATTATCACTGCACGAGAACCAAGTGGAATTTGAACTTTGATTCCAAACACTGGAATATCTTGCTCCATCATAAGCAGCACTTGGCCAACCGCAGTGATGATGAAGGTACCGACTAGTGCGCCCCAGATACTTGCGCTTCCGCCAACAATTAACATTGAAAGAGTTACGAAGGTAAATTCAAGGTAATAATCTTGAACTTGAAACGTTCCTGCTACGTGGGAATACATTCCACCAGCTAGCCCAGCAATTGCACCAGAAATAGTAAATGCAATCAAACGAACCTTAAAGATGCTGATACCAAGTGCAGGTGCTGCCATTGCATCTTCACGAGTAGCACGAAGAGTTCTTCCGATCCAAGAAATGTTTATAAAGTAAACAATAATTAGAGTGAACACTGCAAGAAGTAGCAGGATCCAAGTATTTGTTATCCATGGAACACCGGGCAACGCTTGGGACCCTGGACCGATCTTCTTATTATTAAAAAATACATTGTAGGCAACGCCTAATAACGCAAAGGTCGCGATTCCGGCAGCAAGTCCATTTAGCCGCATCAAGAGGCTTCCAGTAATTCCTGCAACTAAACCACTGACAGCAGCTGAAATTAAGAGAGATACATAAACATTTACTTGGGGCGAAACCAGTGGCTCCCAGAGTTGATTCATCGATAGGGCATTGTCTTTAATATTTACAGGAGCGGTCAGGATTGCTGATGTGTATGAACCAATAAGAGCAAATGCTCCGTGACCAAACGAAAGAACGCCAGAATTTCCAACAAAGACTTGAAGTGCAAGAACCATCACAAAAAGACAGAGCGCAGATTGTGTAATTAATTGCAAGCTTGTTGAAGCGCCCCCAACAAATTGAGTTAGAAGAATTAAAATTATTATCGGTCCGAGCAAGTTTTGAATCGAGAACTTAGTTACGCCACCATGCTTCATTAGACACGCTCCAATTCAGTGCCCTTACTTAGGAGCCCACCTGGACGAACAAGCAAGATGACTAGAACCAAAATAAAGAGCCAGCTATATGCATAGACGCGGCCATTACCAAGCAAGGTGTTTAGTGAACTTAAAACTACGCCAACTATAAAACCACCAAGCGCAGCGCCTCGTAGTGAAGCAATTCCACCAATAACAATTCCAACAAGTGAAAGTATTGTGATGTTCAGACCGTAATAAGGACTTATCTGTGGATTTTGAATAACTAGAATTAAAGCAACGCATGCAGCAAGTACACCACTGAGGCCAAAAGCAGCACTAATCAATCGGTTGGATCTAACTCCTAGAAGCCGCGCTGTTTTGAAATCAGCTGATGCAGCACGAAGTTGAAGGCCGAGTGATGTTTTTTCTACCAAATAACCCATAGCTAGCAAGATAGTTATTGTTAACACGATAGTAATAACGCTCGAAATAGTTATTGATAAGCCGGCAATTTTGAAATCGCCTCGTAAGAATGGGGCAACTACAGCCGACCTTGGAAGTGCTCCAAACATTAATTCATAAACGCGCTGCAGCACCGTGGAGAGACCGAATGAGGCAATCAACATGATTGCTGGATTTACACCGCGTAATCTGCGATAGATCGAAAATTCTGTTAAGAGCGCAACAAAAACTGTGACTAAGACAGTAAAAATTAAACTTATAGCTAGTGGAAATTGTGCAGTTAATACCAAGGTATATGCCGCAATAGTTATCAATTCAGCGTGGGCAAAATTAACCAGGCGCATCACACCAAAAACTAAACCAAGGCCAAGGGCTGCTAATGAATAAAGTCCGCCGAGACTAATCGCATCAAGAATTGATTGGACCATACTATTCACCAGCCCCAAAGTAAGAACGTTGCAGAGATTCTGAATTTGCAGCATCCGCTGGAGTTAACGTTGCCTGGACTCTTCCATCTCTAATAACAATAGTTTTCTCGGCAAATGAAGTTACTAGGTTTGCACGCTGTTCGACTATAACGACTGCGGTTCCCATTCCGATGATCTCCTGCA
>CANLEG010000023.1 GCA_947489605.1 Actinomycetota bacterium | reverse complement strand
AGTGGTTGCAAAGTTAAAAACAGCCGGTGTTGTAATTCTTGGTAAGACAAATATGGATGAATTCGCAATGGGTTCATCGACTGAAAATTCGGCATATGGAACAACGCAAAACCCTTGGGATCTAACAAGAACACCTGGTGGTTCAAGTGGTGGCTCTGCTGCAGCGGTTGCTGGATTCGAAGCACCACTTGCAATCGGAACTGATACCGGTGGATCGATTCGTCAACCAGCAGCACTAACTGGAATTGTTGGAGTTAAGCCAACTTACGGCGGAGTTTCTCGTTACGGCGTTATTGCATATTCATCAAGTCTTGATCAAGTAGGACCATTTGCACGAACCGTTTTAGATACTGCGTTATTACATGAAGCAATTGCCGGCCATGATGAACGAGATTCAACAAGTATTAATGCACCTGTGCCACAAGTTGTTGCTGCTGCAAAGCGCCTTGACGTTAAGGGAATGAAAATTGGTGTTATTAAAGAGTTAAGTGGTTCTGGTTTCCAAGCCGGTGTGACGGCACGCATCAATGAATCAATTGAATTATTGGTTGCTGCTGGCGCCGAAATTGTTGAAGTATCTTGTCCTAACTTTGAATACGCACTTGCTGCTTATTATTTAATCGCACCATCTGAAGCATCATCGAACCTAGCGCGCTTTGATTCAATGCGTTATGGCTTACGAGTTGGCGATGATGGAAGTAAGGGCGCAGAAGAAGTTATGAGCGCTACTCGTGAAGCCGGTTTTGGTAAGGAAGTTAAACGTCGAATTATTCTCGGAACTTACGCACTTTCATCTGGTTATTACGATGCTTATTACGGCTCAGCCCAGAAAGTTCGCACCCTTGTTAAACGCGATTTTGAGAACGCTTTCACAAAGGCAGATGTTTTGATTTCTCCAGTAACACCAACCACAGCATTTAAAATTGGCGAAAAGAGCAACGACCCAGTTGCCATGTATTTAAGTGACATCGCAACAATTCCAGTAAACATGGCTGGCATTGGTGGAATGAGTCTTCCGGTAGGTCTTGCAGATGAAGATGGCCTTCCAGTCGGACTTCAAATCATGGCACCATTTATGCAAGACGATCGTTTTTATCGCGTAGGTGGAACGCTAGAAGCCGCGTTACTTTCTAAGTGGGGCAAGCCAATACTTTCTAACGCTCCAGATTTAGCGGTGAAGTAATGACACTCGACTATAAAGGTGCAACTGAAAAATACGAGCCAACACTTGGCTTAGAGGTTCACGTTGAGTTAAATACAAATTCCAAAATGTTCTGTTCTTGCGCAACTGAATTTGGGGCATCGCCAAATACCCAGACCTGTCCAGTTTGTTTAGGTCTTCCAGGAGCGCTTCCAGTTGTAAATGGTAAGGCTATCGAAAGCACAATTTTAATTGGCCTTGCACTTAACTGTTCGATTGCACCATATAGTCGCTTTGCTCGGAAGAATTATTTTTATCCAGATATGCCAAAGAATTTTCAGACATCACAATATGACGAACCCATCTGCGTTGATGGCTATTTAGATGTTGAGATTGAAACTGATGAAGGTCCAAAGACTTTCCGAGTAGATATCGAACGCGTGCATATGGAAGAGGACACCGGTAAATCACTTCACGTGGGTGGATCAACTGGCCGAATTCATGGTGCGGAATATTCACTACTTGATTACAACCGTGCTGGCATACCTTTGGTTGAAATTGTTACTCGCATAATTCCGGGCACCGGAAAATATGCTCCGCAAGTTGCCCGTGCATATGTAACTCAGCTTCGCGACATACTTCGTTCCCTTGGCGTAAGCGATGTAAAGATGGAACAAGGATCACTTCGCTGCGATGCCAACGTTTCACTTGCACCAATTGGTAGCGGATTACTTGGAACTCGAAGTGAAACTAAGAACGTTAACTCTTTGCGCTCTGTTGAACGCGCACTGACTGGTGAAATTGAACGTCAAGCTAATCGTCTTCAAGCAGGGGAGCGAATCATTCAAGAGACTCGTCACTTCTTAGAAGAGAGTGGACTTACTCGTCCAGGTCGTTCGAAAGAGCAGGCTGAGGATTACCGTTATTTCCCAGAACCAGATTTAGTTCCTGTAACACCAGATGCAAAATGGATTGAAGAACTTCGGGCCAAGTTGCCAGAAAATCCAGCTGATCGTCGCAAGCGCCTGCAAAAAGAGTGGAACGTTCCAGATTCAGAGATGAACTCATTAATCAATGCCGAACTTGTTGATGTTGTTGAAGAGACGATAAAGCTTGGTGCTGAACCAACACGTGCTCGCACTTGGTGGCTTGGTGAGATTTCACGCCTTGCAAATGAGAAAGAAGTTGCACCAACATCGCTGATTTCTACCGCTTTCGTTGCAGAAATCATTGCGCTAATTAATAGTGGGGATCTAACCGATAAGTTAGCTCGCCAAGTTGTTGAAGGCGTAGTAAATGGCGAAGGTTCGCCTAAAGAAGTTATTGAGAAGCGTGGGCTTAAAGTTGTGTCCGATGATTCAGCGCTTATGGTTGCCATCGAAGCGGCGATTGCCGCGCAACCTGATACTGCAGAACGAATCCGTGGTGGCAATATTCCGGCAGCGGGCGCACTAATTGGCGCAGTTATGAAAGCCACAGGTGGTCAAGCCGACGCCGCTAAGGTTCGCGAACTATTATTAAAGCATCTAGGACAGGGATAGGAAACCAGATGAGCAATTCTATGAAGCCACGTTCGGGTTTAGTTACCGATGGAATAGAGCGAGCACCAGCACGCGGAATGTTGCGCGCAGTTGGAATGAAGGATGAAGATTTCGCAAAACCACAAATTGGTATTGCATCATCATGGAATGAAATCACACCTTGCAATCTCTCACTTGATCGCTTAGCGAAGGCATCGAAAAAAGGCGTTATCGAAGCCGGTGGTTTCCCAATGCAATTTGGAACCATTTCAGTTTCAGATGGAATTTCAATGGGCCACGAAGGAATGCACTTCTCATTAGTATCGCGCGAAGTTATTGCCGATTCAGTTGAAACAGTTATGCAAGCCGAACGTTTAGATGGAATGGTTACATTCGCAGGTTGCGATAAATCACTTCCCGGAATGATGATGGCTGCAGCACGTATCGATGTTGCATCAGTATTTGTTTATGCCGGAACAACTTTGGCCGGTTCTGTTGATGGTAAAGATGTAACAATTATTGATGCTTTCGAAGCAGTTGGTGCATGTGCTCGTGGACTAATTTCAGAGGAACAAGTAGATAAAATTGAACGCGCAATCTGCCCTGGCGAAGGTGCTTGTGGTGGCATGTTTACCGCGAACACGATGGCAGCCATCGGCGAAGCACTTGGCCTATCACTTCCAGGCTCGGCATCACCTTCTGCAGTAGATCGCCGCCGCGATGATTATGCAATTAAATCTGGCGCCGCTGTTGTTGAATTAATTCGCAAGGGAATTACAACACGTCAAATCTTGACTAAGAAAGCCTTTGAAAATGCGATAACAATTCTTATGGCACTTGGTGGCTCAACTAATGCGGTTCTGCATTTACTTGCAATCGCAAATGAAGCTGAAGTTGATTTAACTATGGAAGATTTCCACCGAATTGGTTCTAAGGTTCCACTACTTGGTGACCTAAAGCCATTTGGAAAATATGTTATGACTGATATTGATCGTGTTGGTGGAATCCCAGTTGTGCTTCGCGCACTTCTAGATGCCGGCCTTCTGCACGGCGATTGCTTGACTGTTACCGGTAAGACCATGGCTGAAAATCTTGCGGACATTGCCCCACTAGACCCAGATGGCGAAGTTCTTCACGCAATTAAATCTCCAGTTTCAACAGCTGTTGGAATCACGATTCTTGGTGGCTCACTTGCTCCTGAAGGTGCAGTCTGCAAAACAGCAGGCATCGGCGTTGACAAATTTGAAGGACCAGCTCGAGTTTTCGAACGCGAACAACTTGCGATGGATGCACTTCAAGACGGAACTATTAAAGCTGGTGATGTTGTAGTGATTCGCTATGAAGGTCCAAAGGGTGGACCTGGAATGCGCGAAATGTTAATGATTACTGGCGCAATAAAAGGTGCAGGCTTAGGAAAATCAACACTGCTATTGACCGATGGTCGATTTAGCGGAGGCAGCACTGGACTTTGTGTAGGACATGTTTCGCCAGAAGCTGTTGATGGTGGGCCAATCGCCTTTGTTAAAGATGGCGATCTAATTCGCATTGACACTATTGCTCGCACACTTGATTTATTAGTTGATGAAGCTGAGTTAATTGAACGCCGTAAGAATTTCAAGCCGGTCCCACATAAATATAAGCGCGGGGTTTTGGCAAAATATTCAAAGGTGGTCGGGTCGGCATCTAAGGGCGCGGTCTGCGGTTAACTCCTATTAAATAGTGAGATTTTCTAGTCAGGGGTTGACCAAATGAGCGTGACAGGGGAGAATTCATTCATGATTTCAGTCGTGGTAATTGGTGAGCGCGCGCTCTAGTTAATAACTAGTTCGTGTGCTGCCCCTCAGTGGAAACTGAGGGGTTTCGTATTTACCGAGAATTTAAGAGCAACTATTCAAGAGAGAAGGGAGATGAACATGAGTGAATCAACAAAGATGACGGGGGCAAGCGCCCTTGTGAAAGCGTTAGAAGCATCTGGCGTTGATGTCATGTTCGGAATCCCAGGCGGTGCAATCTTGCCGGCTTATGATCCAATTTTTGATAGCAAAATTCGCCACATCTTAGTTCGACATGAACAAGGTGCAGGGCACGCAGCAACTGGATATGCGCAAGCAACTGGCCGAACCGGAGTTTGTATTGCAACTTCTGGACCAGGTGCAACAAATTTAGTTACACCACTTGCAGATGCGCAAATGGATTCTGTGCCAATGGTTGCAATCACTGGTCAAGTTGCATCAGGTGCAATCGGAACCGATGCCTTCCAAGAAGCAGATATTCGCGGCATAACAATGCCAATTACAAAACATTCATTCCTTGTAACCAAGCCTGAAGATATTGCGCGTTCTATTGCAGAGGCATTTCATATCGCAAGCACTGGTCGCCCGGGCGCCGTTCTAGTTGATATTGCTAAAGATGCGCTGCAGATGCAGACGGAATTCAATTTTCCAAAGAACATTGACCTTGGTGGATACAGTCCAAAGTTAGAAGCCGCACCTGAAGCAATTCGTGATGCAGCCGCACTAATTGCACAATCAAAGGCGCCAGTTCTATATGTTGGCGGTGGCGCAATTAAGGCTGAAGCGCATAAGGAATTATTGAAGTTGGCTGAACTCACTGGTGCACCAGTTGTAACAACTCTTATGGCACGTGGTGCTTTCCCGGATTCACATCCACAACATCTTGGTATGCCTGGTATGCACGGAACTGTTGCTGCTGTAACTGCGTTACAAAAAGCCGATCTACTTATAACTCTTGGCGCGCGTTTTGATGATCGCGTTACCGGAAAACTTTCAACATTTGCGCAAAATGCAAAGATTATTCATGCAGATATCGATCCAGCTGAAATTGGAAAGAATCGTCGCGCTGATGTTGCGCTAATTGGTGATTTGAAGTTAACGATTGATGCACTTATTCCTGCACTTAAGAGCGAATTTAAAAAGAATCAACCTGATATATCTGCATGGCTTGAGCAGGCATACGGCTGGCGCACAAGATTCCCCCTTGGTTATGACCATCCAAGCGATGGCAGTGTTTCACCACAATATGTAATTGAACGAATTGGAAAAATGTCTGGCCCAGATGCAATTTATGTTGCAGGTGTTGGACAACATCAGATGTGGGCATCACAATTTATTTCATACGAGAAGCCGCGCACTTGGTTGAACTCTGGCGGTCTTGGAACTATGGGTTATGCAGTTCCTGCTGCTATGGGTGCAAAAGTTGGCCTACCCGATACAACTGTTTGGGCAATCGATGGCGACGGATGTTTCCAGATGACAAATCAAGAGTTAGTAACTTGTGCGCTGAATAATATTCCGATCAAAGTTGCAGTAATCAATAATGAAAGTTTAGGAATGGTTCGCCAATGGCAGACCCTGTTCTATAACGAGCGTTATTCAAATACTGAACTTCATTCAAAGCGAATTCCGGATTTTGCAAAACTTGCTGATGCAATGGGTTGCGTCGGTTTAACTTGTGACTCAACTGGCGATGTCGACAAGATAATCGCGCAAGCTATGGAGATAAACGACCGCCCAGTTGTAGTGGACTTTAGTGTTCATCGCGATGCGATGGTATGGCCGATGGTTGCTGCTGGAACTTCTAATGATGCAATTGTTAATGCGCGTTCACTTGCGCCAATCTGGGATTCACAGGAGCTCTAAATGACACAATCACATCCAGATGCACCTTCATCATCAGTTTCGTTTTCAAAGACTCGCACTCTCTCTGTTCTGGTAGAAAATAGTCCAGGAGTTCTTGCTCGGGTATCTTCACTATTTTCACGTCGTGGTTACAACATCGATTCCCTTGCTGTTGGACCAACCGAGAATCCAAATTTTTCACGTATGACAATTGTTATTAATGTTGAAGATCATGCGCTTGAACAAGTTATCGCACAATTGGATAAGTTGATCAACGTTATTAGCATCACCGAACTTGACCCAGTTGTTTCGGTTCAACGTGAATTGCTACTCGTTAAAGTTTCGACAGATGAAAAAACGCGTTCGCAAGTTCTAGAGACAGTTCAACTTTTCCGAGCCAAGGTTGTCGATGTTGCACAAGACGCCGTAACTATCGAGGCCACCGGAAATACCGAGAAGATTTCGGCTCTGCTTCGGGTCCTAGAGCCTTATGGCATCTTGGAACTCATCCAATCAGGCTTGGTTGCGATGTCCAGAGGCTTAAAACCGGGCTCGATTTCAGAAGATAAGAAATAAAAAATAGGCTTACCCCAGTAATCAACTAACAGATCGAGAAAGGTAATAACTGTGGCAACTCAGTATCACGACGAAGACGCAGACCTATCAATTATTCAATCTAAGAAGGTTGCAGTAATTGGATACGGCTCACAAGGACATGCACACGCTCTTTCACTTCGCGATAGTGGAGTAGATGTACGAGTTGGTTTAGCAGAAGGTTCAAAGTCTCGCGCGAAAGCAGAAGCAGAAGGGTTACGAGTGCTATCTGTTGTAGACGCAGTTAAAGAGGCAGACGTTGTTATGTTGCTTGCACCGGATCACGTGCAACGCCATATCTACAATGATTCAATTAAGCCAAACATTAAGCCAGGAGCTGCGTTGTTCTTTGGCCACGGATTTAATATTCGTTTTGGATATATCAAGCCAGAAGCAAATATCGATGTTGCAATGGTTGCACCAAAGGGTCCAGGCCACTTAGTACGTCGTGAATATTCAGCAGGCCGCGGTGTTCCAGTATTGGTTGCAGTAGAACAGGATTCAACAGGAAGCGCTTGGCCATTAACACTTTCATATGCCAAGGCAATTGGTGGACTTCGCGCTGGCGGAATCCTCACAACATTTACCGAAGAGTGCGAAACAGATCTATTTGGTGAGCAAGCAGTTCTATGTGGTGGCGCATCACAACTAGTTCAATATGGTTTCGAAACTTTAATTGAAGCTGGTTACCAACCAGAAGTTGCTTACTTCGAATGTCTTCACGAACTCAAGTTAATTGTTGACTTAATGTATGAAGGCGGAATTGCAAAGCAACGTTGGTCAGTTTCTGATACCGCCGAATATGGCGATTACATTTCCGGCCCACGTGTAATTGATCCAAGCGTTAAGGCAAATATGAAGGCAATTCTTGCTGATGTTCAAAATGGATCATTTGCTAAGCGCTTCATTGATGATCAAGATGCTGGTGCACCAGAATTTAAAGCTCTTCGCGCAAAGGGTGAAGCCCATCCAATCGAAGCTGTTGGCCGTGAACTTCGCAAAATGATGTCATGGGTTAAGGGCGACAATAAAGATGATTATAAGGAAGGTGCTGCCGCGCGTGGCTAAACCTGTTGTTTTAATTGCGGAAGAACTAAGCCCAGCAACGTTAGAAGCGTTGGGGCCAGATTTTGAAGTACGCAACTGTGATGGCGCAGATCGTGGGCAATTACTTGCCGCACTTGCTGCCGGAGTAGATGCAGTACTTATTAGATCTGCAACCAAGATGGATGCTGAAGCAATTGCGGCAGCAAAAGGGTTGAAAGTTATTGCACGTGCCGGTGTTGGTTTAGATAACGTTGATATTCCTGCAGCAACTGCCGCAGGTGTCATGGTTGTTAATGCACCAACTTCAAATATTGTCAGTGCTGCTGAATTAGCAATCTCATTGTTAATGGCATCTGCTCGCTTTATTTCACCAGCACATGCTGCGCTTCGCAATGGCAAGTGGGCACGTTCGAAATACACCGGTGCTGAAATATTCGAGAAGACTCTCGGAATTGTTGGCTTTGGTCGCATTGGTCAATTAGTTGCAGCCCGCATGCAGGCATTTGGAATGGATGTAGTTGCCTACGATCCATATTTACAGCCAGCGCGTGCCGCACAACTTGGCGTCCGTTTAGTTGAATTAGACGAGCTACTTAAGATTTCAGATTTCATAACAATTCACCTGCCAAAAACTAAAGAAACTGCAAACTTAATTGGTGTTGAAGCGTTAAAGAAAGTTAAGCCATCAGTTCGCATAATCAACGCCGCCCGCGGAGGCGTGCTCGATGAAGCTGCACTATTTGATGCACTAACAACAGGACGCGTTGCAGGCGCAGGTTTAGATGTTTATGTAACAGAACCTTGCACTGATTCTCCACTTTTTACTTTAGATAATGTTGTAGCAACACCTCACCTTGGTGCATCTACTGACGAAGCTCAAGAACGAGCAGGTATTGCTGTTGCAGTATCGGTTCGCAAAGCACTTTCCGGAGAATTAGTTCCAGATGCAGTAAATGTTAAGGGTGGCGCAATCCATCAAGACATTCGCCCAAGTTTGCCACTCGTTGAAAAGATGGCACAGATTGCAACTGCAATCGCAGGGGAACTACCTGTTTCAATGGAAGTTCAAGTTCGCGGCGATATTGCTGGACACGATTCTTCTGTTCTTGCGACAAGTGCACTTAAAGGTGCGCTAATTGCTACTGGTGCTGAAGATGTTACTTACGTAAACACTCCAGCTCTTGCCGAGGCTCGTGGAATGACTTCATCTGTTAACACGGACCCAGAAAGTCCGGAATATCGCAGCATGATTTCATTACATGCAGCACTTAATGATGGCCGCAGCGTTGTTGTAAGTGGAACTCTTATGGGAATTCGCAAAGTTGAAAAAATCATCGCAATCGATGAATTCGATTTAGATCTTTCCCCAACCGAGAACTTATTATTCTTGCGCTACACCGACCGTCCAGGAATTGTTGGAATAGTTGGTAACGCTTTAGGTAAGGCAAATATAAATATTGCTGGCATGCAGGTTGCCCGTGATAACGCAGGTGGGGAAGCGCTTATGGCCCTAACCGTTGATTCTGGCATCACTGCAAACATTTTGGCTGACCTTAAAAAAGAGACTGGCGCAAAGTTAGTTCATACAGTTAATTTGGTTGGGTAAAAAACCATGAAGAGCTTTAATTTAGCGGTAATTGCCGGAGATGGAATTGGGCCAGAGGTTGTTGCCGAAGGTTTAAAGGTTCTTGATGTTGTATCGGCGAATTATGGAGTTGAGTTTAAAAAGACCAACTACGAACTCGGCGCTAGTTACTGGCACAAGACTGGTGAAGTTCTACCAGATTCAGTAATGGCCGAACTTGCTAAATCAGATGTAATTCTTCTAGGTGCTGTTGGAGATCCAACAGTTCCAAGTGGTGTTCTAGAACGTGGCCTATTGTTAAAACTTCGCTTTGCTTTTGACCACTATATAAATCTTCGTCCGGCAAAATTACATCCTGGTGTTAAGTCACCACTTGTAAATTCTGACTCGATTGATTTTATTGTTGTTCGCGAAGGAACCGAAGGTCCATACGTTGGTGCCGGTGGAACGCTTGCATTTGGAACAAAAGATGAGATTGCAACTGAAGAGAGCCTAAACACCCGTCGTGGCGCAGAACGTGTAATTCGTGATGCCTTCGCCCGTGCCCAGAACCGTCCACGTAAGAAATTAACACTTGTTCATAAGAACAATGTATTAACTCGCGCTGGTGGCCTTTGGACCCGAACCTTTAATGAAGTTGCAAAAGAGTTCCCAGATGTAACCACAGACTATTTACATGTTGATGCTGCATCAATGTTCTTCGTTACCAATCCTGAACGATTTGATGTTGTTGTTACCGATAATCTTTTTGGCGATATCTTGACCGATATTGCTGCAGCAATCTGTGGTGGAATTGGGCTTGCCGCATCTGGAAATATAAATCCAACTGGCGAATTTCCATCTATGTTTGAACCTGTTCATGGCTCTGCGCCAGATATTGCCGGCAAATCTCTTGCTGATCCAACTGCAACAGTTATGTCTATCGCAATGATGCTTTCTCACCTTGGCTTGACGGATGCCGCAGCAGATATCGAACGCGCTGTAGCAGCAGATTTACTTACCCGCGGAGATACCAAACGCAGCACAGTTGAAATTGGCAATGCCCTTGCAGCTGGTGCTTCTGGTGCAAAATGAAAATAAATTTAAACCCTAATCCAAATCCACTTCCTGATGCAGAGCGCGATGAGAAAATTGCGGCTGGCGGTTTCGGTAAGTATTACACCGACAACATGGTCACAATTGACTGGAGCGAAGCAGATGGTTGGAGCGATGCAAATTTAAATGCATATGGCCCAATAACTTTGGATCCAGCAACTGCAGTATTTCATTATGGCCAAGAAATCTTCGAAGGCATGAAGGCTTATTCCCAACCAGATGGCAGCATCTCGCTGTTTCGTCCAGATGCAAACGCAATGAGATTTGCCAGAAGTGCGGCACGTTTAGCGCTTCCAGAACTTAGCGTTGAAGAATTTATCGAAACAATTACAACTCTTGTTAAGCAAGACCGTAAATGGGTTCCAAAAAAGGTTGGCGAATCTCTTTACATAAGACCGTTTATGTTCGCAACCGAAGTTGGACTTGGCGTTCGCCCTTCGAATATGGCGAAGTACGTTCTTATCGCAACACCAGCCGGCGCTTATTTCAATGCGGCAAATGCGGTAACTGTTTGGATTTCAACAGAGTATGTGCGTGCAGCAATCGGTGGAACTGGCGAAGCAAAATGTGGTGGAAATTATGCGGCTTCACTTGTTGCACAGAAGCAGGCAGCGACAAAGGGCTGCGATCAAGTTGTTTGGCTAGATGCAGTCGAACGTCGCTGGGTTGAAGAGATGGGTGGAATGAATCTTTACTTTGTTAAGGGTTCTGGGAAAGGCGCCACCGTTATTACTCCGAAGTTGACTGGAACGCTGCTACCTGGAATTACACGAGATTCAATACTTACTGTTGCTAAAGATCTAGGCTACAAAGTTGAAGAAGTTATGCTTTCAATTGATGACTGGCGTGACGGTGTGGCTAGTGGCGAGATAACTGAAATTTTTGCATGCGGAACAGCTGCAGTTGTAAGTGCGGTTGGTGCTGCAAAGAGCGAATTTGGAACTTGGACAACTGGTGATGGAAAACCTGGCCCAATCACAATGCAGATCCGCGAAACTTTGCTTGGTATCCAACATGGAACTATCGAAGACAAACATGGTTGGAACGTGAAGGTCTGTTAAATGAATGATAACTTTCACATATACGACACCACACTTAGAGACGGTGCCCAACAAGAGGGGCTAAATCTTTCAGTGCACGACAAGTTGGCAATTGCCCGCCACTTAGATGATCTTGGTGTGGGATTCATTGAAGGCGGCTGGCCTGGTGCTAATCCAAAAGACACCGAATTTTTCAAGCGCGCCCAGACCGAGTTGAAACTTAAGAATGCAACCTTTATGGCATTCGGTGCAACTCGCAGACCAAATGTAAAAGCTGCGGATGATGTTCTACTTCGTGCACTTCAAGATTCTGGCGCGGCAGGTGTAACTCTCGTTGCAAAGAGCCATGATCGACATGTTGACCTTGCATTGAAAACCAATTTAGATGAGAACTTAGCAATGATTAAAGAGTCAATCGAATTCCTGCGTGCAGGCGGTCAACGTGTTTTCTTAGATGCCGAGCATTTCTTCGATGGCTACAAATCAAATAAGGCCTATGCCCTTGAGGTTGTCCGGGTTTCAGCAGAAGCAGGTGCAGATGTAATTGCACTTTGCGATACCAACGGCGGCATGTTGCCGGACGAACTTTCGCAAGTTGTTCATGATGTCCTAACTGCCTCAAGTGCCCGCCTCGGAATTCATTGCCACAATGACACAGGCTGCGCAGTAGCAAATTCATTAGCGGCAATTTCTGCTGGTGTTACACATGTTCAGGGAACTTTAAATGGCTACGGCGAACGAACCGGAAATGCTGACCTTGTAAGCATTATCGCAAATCTAGAATTGAAAAAGAATCTGAAAGTCCTTCCAGAAGGTTCACTTCAAGAAGCCTTTAGAATTTCACATGCAGTTGCAGAAGTAACAAATGTTGCACCAAGTGCCCGCCAACCTTATGTCGGCGTATCTGCGTTCGCCCACAAAGCTGGGCTGCATGCCAGTGCAATAAAAGTTGACCCTGCGATGTATCAACACGAAGAACCATCTAGTGTCGGAAATGATCGCCGCATGTTGGTTTCTGAAATGGCGGGACGAGCATCAATTGAATTGAAATCTGAAGAACTTGGAATCGCAATCGGAAATGACAAGGGAGTCGTCGGCCGAGTTGTAGAGCGCGTTAAAGAGATGGAATCACGCGGTTATACATTTGAAGCCGCAGATGCCTCTTTCGAATTACTACTTCGCGAAGAGATTGATGGAAAGCGCGCTACCTTCTTCAAAGTTGAAAAGTGGGACACAACAGTTAGCCGCGATGCTAATAATAAAGTTACATCAAAAGCCTCATTGGTTATTTCTGCCGGCGGTAATCAAATCGAATCTCAAGGAACTGGAAATGGTCCGGTGAACGCAATTGATACGGCGCTTCGTTCTGGCTTGCTCAAGTTTTATCCAGAGTTAGAAAAACTAGAATTAACGGATTACAAAGTTCGTATCCTTGAAGGTCGTCTTGGAACAGGTGCGATAACTCGAGTACTGGTTGAAACAACTGACGGTACTTCAGAATGGAGCACTATCGGAGTCCACGAAAATGTTATTGCGGCATCAGTTATGGCACTTGAAGATGCTGTCACATTTGGATTACTGCTTCAGGGAAGAAAACCCGAGTAACCTTTAAGCATGAGTGCCGAGCTAGTTGCTAAATATGAAGAGCACTTGGCCTTGGTTCGAAACCTGGCCGACAATTCAATTCGCGGTTATGTAAGTGATCTTCAATCATTTTTAGCCCACATAGAAAAACTTGGTATCACCGAATTTTCCGAACTTAAAATCACACATATTCGTTCTTGGCTTGCAAACCTACAATCAACTGGAATTTCAAGGGCAACTCTTGCTCGCCGCATAGTTTCAATTCGTGCCTTCACTTATTGGGCCGCTAGTCAAAAATGGATCCCAACAGATATTGGTTCTGATTTAGCAATTCCAAAAGCTCATAAAACTCTTCCCGAAGTTCTGAATCATTCGCAGACTCAAATAGTTTTAGATGCGATAGTGACAAAGGCAGGGGAGGATCCATCTCCAATAAATATTAGAGATTTAGCCATGATTGAAGTTTTATATGCATCAGGAATTCGAGTATCTGAAATCTGTGGGTTAAACATTCGCGATGTTGATCTGGAGCGAAATACCTTATTGGTATTGGGTAAGGGCGATAAAGAACGAGTAGTTCCAATCGGGTTACCAGCAATAAAAGCAATCAAGAATTGGCTAGCAACTGCCCGCGCAGAATTTGCAAATACAACTTCCGGTGACGCAGTTTTTCTTGGCACCCGAGGAAAGCGAATTGATCAACGTACTGTTCGGGAAGTTGTTTATGACGCAATGGAAGCAATCGGTTCGCATATGAGCCCTCACGGACTTCGACATACTGCGGCAACCCATTTACTTGAAGGGGGAGCCGACCTTCGAACCGTTCAAGAGATATTGGGGCATTCCTCCCTTGCTACGACTCAGATTTACACCCACGTTTCACCCGAACGTTTAAAGACCGCATATGAACAGGCACACCCCAGGGCTTAAGTGGATTGTCAGAGGTTAGAACTTCATATCCTTCATATCCTCCATAGGCCACATGTAGATTCAACTCTGACTTAGGAACCCTTCGCGTAAATCTGTCAGTGTTTAGAAAGAAGGTAGTTCGCTCGTGAAATCGCTTGCAGCACTTCTTCGCCAAGGTGGCGCACCGGTTCCTTATGCAGACTCACGTCCTCTTGAAATTGTTGAAGTTGATTTAGCGCCACCTGGTAACGGTGAAGTGCTTGTAAAAATTGAATCAGCAGGCATTTGTCACTCAGATCTTTCAGTTGTTAATGGCTCAAGGCAACGCCCCCTACCTCTAATTGCAGGACATGAATCAGCAGGTGTTGTTGTTGAAATTGGACCCGGTGTAAAAGATTTAAAAGTTGGTGATCATGTAACAAGTGTTTTTCTGCCTAGCTGTGGCTTGTGTAGTGAATGCACATCAGGAACACCAGCCTTTTGCTCAGTGGGTGCAGCATCTAATGGCCGCGGTGAAATGATCGGTGGGGGATCTCGAATAAGTTTTAAGGGCACACCCGTGAATCACTACAATGGCGTCTCTTGCTATAGCCAGTACGCAGTCCTTGATGTGCGCTCACTTGTTAAACTTCCTGAAGACATTCCATTTGATATCGCTGCGCTCTTTGGTTGCGCACTTCTTACTGGAATTGGCGCAGTTAGAAATTCAGCACATGCGAAACCTGGACAATCTCTTGGGGTTTGGGGCCTTGGCGGCGTTGGTTTATCTGCGCTGATTGGCGCTGTAATCTCTAAAGCGTCACCTATTTTCGCAATTGATCCTGTTGCATCAAAGAGAGAACTTGCACTAGAACTTGGCGCCGATTTTGCACTGGATCCGAGTGAAAACTTGCGCGATCATCTTCCGAGTGGAGTCGTAGTTGCAGTTGAATGCGCAGGAAGAGCTGATACTTTGAAATCAGCATATGAGGCAACTAGCCGTGGGGGAACAACGGTCACAGTTGGATTGCCACCTGCTTCAGAGATGCTCTCAATTTCAGCGCTTTCATTAGTATCAGATGTCAAAACAATTCGTGGTTCATACTTAGGTTCCGCAAATCCACGAATTGATATACCAGAGTTTGTAGATTTTTGGAGAGCTGGAAATCTACCAGTGGAGAAGTTGCTTACTTCCGTAAGTCCAATGACTCAAGTAAATGAAGCAATGGATGCACTACGAGGCGCTCAAGTGGTGAGACAAGTTATTCATCCCCATTGAGTTCTGAATATTTTCCATAAGCGGATTAGGCCATAAGTGGGTTGTGAGGAACTCGAACCCAACCTGCACTGTTTGATGGGTCTTTGCAGGGGCGAATCAGCTATTTCTGCCAAATAGGCCATGGGTATTTCCGCGTGCAGGGAACTTGCGGGGGTAATTTGCACCCTCTTTTATCCTTTAGGATTACACCAGCACAAATCGCAAGATCTGTGACTTCGCGTGTCTTATTAGTTTGAAGCTTTTAGTTAAAAACTAATTAACCATTTCGGTCCGTTGAAAAACGGTCGGTGACAAGACACTAGGGACCAAACAAATTGTTAGGTCATCAACCGAGTGCATTTTGCTAATAGCAATCTGCAAAAAAGGAGTGTGCCGCCATGGCGGTTGTAACAATGCGAGAACTTCTCGACAGCGGAGTCCACTTCGGACACCAAACTCGTCGATGGAATCCAAAGATGAAGCGCTACATATTTGCTGAGCGCAACGGTATTTACATCATCGACATCCAACAATCACTTGCACTAATTGATAGTGCTTACGAATTCATTAAGGACACCGTTGCAAAAGGCGGACATATCCTTTTCGTAGGAACCAAGAAGCAAGCACATGAGCCAATCAAAGCTCAATCTGCTCGCGTGCAAATGCCTTACGTTACAGAGCGCTGGCTCGGTGGAATGCTTACAAACTTCCCAACTGTATACAAGCGTATTCAACGTCTTAAGGAACTTGAACTCCTTGAGAATTCAAATGACCAACTTTTAACAAAGAAGGAACTTCTAGTTCTTCGTC
>CANLEG010000022.1 GCA_947489605.1 Actinomycetota bacterium | reverse complement strand
AACCACGGATTGAAGAACCATCGAACATTAGACCGTCAGTGAAAACTGCTTCGTCGAATGATTCAACTGGAACGTTGAAGTGGTGTTGGATACCTGGAAGATCGATAAAGCGAACATCAACAAGCTTTACATTCTCTTTCTTAATGTAAGCAAAAACTTCTGAAGAATTCTTAAACATTTCTCTCCCGATTTAGGATTAGCCCTCTTGGCTAGGTGCTTCGCTGCACCGGCCAATGTGGTTCTTGATGGGGAAAATATAGGCGGTCAACGTAAAAAACGGTTAACCGAATTGTTACATTTATGTTTCAATCTTCAGGTGGGGTTCCGGCTAGCGAACATATAGCCTTGGAAGATGGTTAAAGCAGGCACAGGGCGACGATTTCTGGCCATTCTCATCGATTGGCTGATGTGTTTGCTCATCGCAAGGCTTGTGGGCTTCGGTTCCACATCTCTCAGCACCCTGGTCATCTTTTTCATAGAGGTAAGTATTTTGACCACCTTGCAGCAGGCTTCTGCCGGCCAGCGAATATTGCGACTGCGAGTTGTTGATTTTACAACTTACGGGATAGTTCCATCAAAGAAAATTCTTATAAGAACTTTTTTGATTTGTCTAGTGCTTCCCGCTGTCTTTACTCGAGATAGCAGGGGATTGCACGATTGGGTTGCGAATTCAGTAGTTGTTAGAAATTCTGAGATTAAAAACTAACTAGCGTTTAGGAATTTTTGCATTGCGATTCATTGCCATCGGCCCTTTAGGAATTGGCATATTTAATCCGCCAACGGCCTTCAATCGACTACGTAGTTCGCGAAGCTGAATTTTATTTAACTTCTTAGGCAACTTCTTTAAATGCTTCTGCAGTTTACGGAGTGGAACTTGACCGTTTCCGTCACCAATGATTACTTCGGTTAATGCCACACCAGGAATAAAGCGTTCCATTTTTCGGCGTTCATCTATGAGTAATTGTTTAACTGCTGGGCTACCTTCGCCAACGAGAACGATGCCTGCGCGGCCAACACTTCGGTGAACCATATCTTGGTTACGAGCAACGCTTACAGCGGCAGTGGTTGTGAAACCTTTTCTAATCGCCATGAGCACTGAAGCACCTGCTCCAAGTTGATCCTGGATTGACAGAAATGCTGCGGTATTTGCTTGGCGGGTGAAGATAAAGAATGCAAATAGAAATGCGATTGGGAAGGAAATAATTGTGAAATAAATTGGGTGATTAAATTGCAACCCAAGAATTACTCCAATACTTAAAACAACTACAAAAGATAAGGCCATCCACAACAAAGCAATTGGCTGATGCTTGCGAACTAAAGCGAAGGCATCTTTCAGAACCTTCATCTGTCCCTGTTTTTGGCCGGCAGCTTTCTCGGACTTAGCTTTTCTCTTAAAAAGTGCCATTACGCCTTCTCCTCTTTGCTTGCTTTCTCTCTCAAATGCTCGGCCCATTCTATTTCAACTTGCTCGGGGGTTGGTGCGGTTCCGCCCAATCGAGCAGGCGCCCAACGTTGTCCTGCGTGTGAATCGGGATAGGTATTTTGGACTTGAGTTAAAAGATCTTTCATCAATTGCCGCAACTTACTTTCGGCCTCATCAACATCTTGGCCTTTTTTCACGATAAATGGTTCACCAAATGAAACGGTAATCGGGAATTTATTGCGCTTCCAATTAGCTTTCACTTTTTTTGTAATGATGCGTTGGCTTCCCCAGACGATTGTCGGAATTATTGGAGTATCCGAACCCATTGCTAAGCGGACAGCGCCGGTCTTTAAATCTTTTATTTCGAAGCTTCGACTAATTGTTGCCTCTGGAAAAATTCCAACAATTTCGCCTGCACGTAGGTAGCGAAGTGCTGCTACGAAAGAACTAGAACCGCTTGAACGATCGACTGAAATATGGTGCATGCCGCGCATAAGTGGGCCGGCAATCTTGTGATCAAATATCTCTTTCTTTGCCATAAATCGGACATACCGTTTGCGAGGTAGAACCGCGGTTCCAGTTAGCGCAAAGTCTAGATAACCAATGTGATTGATTGCGAGAATTGCACCACCGGTTGCTGGAATGTTTTCACTTCCTCGGAAATCAAATTTTAAACCTAAGTATTTCCAAACCGTCTTAATAGTCACAACTACTGGGGGATAGACAAAATCGCGCATTAAATATTTGCTCGCTTTTCTTGCGCTTGTTTATACAAGCGACCGGCACGGTAGCTAGATCTAACGAGTGGTCCGCTCATGACACCAGCGAAACCAATTGCCTCTGCCTCTGCGCTAAGTTCCACAAACTCATTTGGCTTAACCCAACGCTCAACTGGATGGTGCTTTGGTGTTGGTCGTAAATATTGAGTAATTGTAATTAAGTCACAACCTGCTGCATGTAGATCAACAAGCGCCTGTGTTACCTCCTCGCGGGTTTCTCCCATGCCAAGAATCAGATTTGATTTTGTTATCAACCCGAATGCTCTTGCTTGTGAAATAACATCCAAAGATCGTTCGTATCTAAATGCTGGGCGAATTCGCTTAAAAATGCGAGGAACGGTTTCAAGATTATGAGCAAATACTTCTGGGCGAGTTTCGAATACTTCATTTAAAAATACTGACTTGCCACTGAAATCTGGTGCCAACATTTCAACACCAGTTCCTGGATTAAGTTCATGAACTTTACGAATGGTCTCGGCATAAAGCCAGGCGCCTTCATCTTCCAGATCGTCGCGTGTAACACCAGTTATGGTTGCGTATTTGAGTTGCATCGCTTGGACAGATTCAGCAACACGACGTGGCTCATCGCGGTCAAGGGGATCAGGCTTTCCGGTATCGATGTTGCAGAAGTCGCAACGACGTGTGCATTTCTCGCCACCAATTAAGAAAGTTGCTTCTCGATCTTCCCAACATTCAAAAATATTTGGACACGCAGCTTCTTGGCAGACAGTGTGCAAACCTTCTTTTGCTACTAGTGAACGAAGAGCGGTGTACTCCGGACCCATAATTGCGCGAGTTTTAATCCACTCAGGTTTGCGTTCAATTGGAACAGCGGCATTACGCGCTTCAATTCGAAGTAATGGCCGACCTTCTGGTGCAAGTGTCATTCGGAAATCCGATCTAATGCAAGCAGAATATGGCGTTCCACAACGGGCAAAACCTCTGAAATCGTAATGTCTCGTCCCAACTCTTGTGCCAAAGATGTAACACCTGTGTCAGTGAAACCACATGGTGAAATACGATCATACGCGGACATGTCGGGATTTATGTTTAGTGCAAAGCCGTGCATAGTTACACCTTTTGCAACACGTATTCCAATTGCCGCAATTTTGCGATCCCCACGAGAATCGCGAATCCAAACGCCGCTTCGCTCGCAGTATCTTTCAGTCTTCACAGCAAATTCTGAGCAGGCATCAATAAGAGCATTCTCAACTTCGCGAACAAATCCAACGACATCGTTTCGATTATGTAATTTAATAATTGGATAACCAACTAGTTGACCTTCGCCGTGCCAGGTTATTTTTCCGCCGCGATCTACATCAATAACGGGTGTTCCATCTATTGGGCGCTCATCAGCTTGAGTCCGGCGTCCTGCTGTGTAAACCGAAGGGTGTTCTAACAAAATTAAAGTGTTAGGAAGTTCTCCGGCTATTACCCCAGTTTGGATTTCGCGCTGATATTCCCAGGCTTTTTTATACTCAACAAGACCCAAGTGTTCAACCGATATCTGGTTCGATTTAACCCCTAGGCTCGAAGTCTTCGCATACATAGGCCTGAGCCTAAGGTAACCTTCGGGTCTTAACCAATTAATGCCAATTAAAAGGGCAATTAAATCGAAAGGCTCGGCATGTCCTCGGATACCAAATCAAAAACCTCAAAAGTCAAGGGTCGTAAACCGCTTTGGCTGGCCATTGTTGTAGTCATAGCTTGGGTGTCAATCTCTGGGTTCACGGGCCCGCTATTTGGCAAACTCTCTACGGTTCAAGAGAATAACAACTCTTCATTCTTGCCCGAAGACTCCGAAGCCACAAGAGCTGCAAATGCGATCACAAAGTTTTCAGATAGCGCAAATGATCAAATCCCAGCGCTAGTTCTATTTACTGGCGAGATTACTCCGGAAAAGATTGCATCAGCAGAAACATTCGCACAAAACCTTGGTTCGAAAATTTTAGTTCACAGCGATGGAAAATTATTAACGGATGCCGATGGGAAAGAGATCTCGATACCTATTTCTGATTACTTCATTAAAGGTGCGCCAATAACCACATTCCCGTCCGAGGATGGAAAAGCAATTCTTGCTAACTTCCCAATTAGTGTTCAAATAGCTACTGAACTTCTTCCAGATGGCAAAGAGCCAGCACTTCCTGGAGTAGTCGATGCGATTCGCTTTTACGCAAGTGAATTTGCCGAAAGCAATGGCTTTGTAACTCATACAACGGGGTTTGCTGGAATTTTGGCAGATCTCTTCGGTGCTTTTGGAAGTATTGACTCAGCGCTCTTACTTACAACTGGTGTTGTAGTTGCTCTGATTTTGATTGTTGTTTATCGCTCACCAATTCTCTGGGTTCTTCCGTTGTTATCTGCCGGAATTGCCTTGACACTTTCTGGTGGGGTGATTTATTTACTAGCAAAGAACGATGTAATCACTCTCGACGGCCAATCGCAGGGAATTCTTTCGGTGTTGGTTTTGGGAGCCGGAACCGATTATGCGTTGCTATTAATCGCCCGTTATCGCGAAGAACTTCATCTTCACGAATCTCGTTTTGATGCAATGAAAGTTGCTTGGCGAGGAGTAGTTGAACCAATTGTTGCTTCTGGAACAACTGTTGTGATTGGTTTGCTAGTGCTTCTTCTTAGCCAATTAAACAATAACCGTGGACTTGGTCCGGTTGGTGCAATTGGAATTATCTGTTCGATGATCACAATTCTTACTCTTCTTCCTGCGCTACTTGTTATTTTCGGTCGCTGGATATTCTGGCCAAAAGTTGCCCGATTCGGCGATGCTGATGAAAAATTAAGTGGCGCTTGGGCGAAAGTTGGAGCAGCTACCGCACGTCATCCACGTAAGTATTGGATTGGCGCAACTGCAATTCTGATTGTTCTTGCTGGTTTCTCATCAACTTTAAATGCCACGGGCCTTGCAACAATTGATTCCTTTACAAAGCGCACAGATTCAGTAGTTGGCCAAGAGGAATTACTTAAGCATTTCCCGGGTGGCCAAGGTCAGCCAACACAGGTTGTTCTGAAAGAAACAATTGCATCAGCTGCAATCGCAAAATTGAAATCTAATCCAGGCGTTGACTCTGTCGAGGCTATGGGCATGGGCTTTGCTGTTCCAGGTCAACCGCTTCCACCAACCAAAGTTGTTGATGGAAACATCTTGCTAAATGTGACCTTGAAGTTTGCGCCGGATTCAAAAGAAGCGATTGCAATGATTCCTGGACTCCGGGCAGATATGGAGAGTTTGGATCCAAGCATTCTTGTTGGCGGTTCAACCTCAGTTAGCTATGACATTAATCAAGCTTCCGAGCGAGATAGAAATCTAATCATCCCAATTGTTCTGTTATTGATTGCAATTATCTTAGGTTTCTTGCTGCGTTCAATTTATGCAGCCGTGCTTCTGTTGGGAACCGTTGTTATTTCATTCTTTGCAACACTCGGCGCCTGCGCGATTGTCTTCAACCATGTCTTTGGCTTTGCCGGAGCAGATCCGGCATTTCCATTGTTCGCATTTATCTTCCTAGTGGCACTCGGAATCGACTACAACATCTTCTTGATGACCCGGGTTCGTGAAGAGTCGGTCAAGATGGGAACTCGCGCTGGAATGACAAAGGCGCTAACTGTTACTGGTGGAGTTATTACATCCGCGGGAATCGTTCTGGCTGCGACTTTTGCAGTTCTAGGAATTTTGCCGCTGGTATTTCTTGCCGAACTTGGCTTTGCAGTTGGCTTTGGAGTTCTGCTCGACACCATGCTTGTTCGCTCGATTTTAGTTCCTGCACTCGTGCATGAAATTGGGCCAAAAGTTTGGTGGCCTTCAAAACTTCAGTTCCACGGCAAGTCTGTTAAGTGAGGTAAGTGAGTAAATCAGTTGTAGTAGTTGGCGCAGGTCTAGCTGGCCTAACCTGCGCTATCTATTTACAACGTTCAGGAGTTGGCGTAACGGTTCTTGAAGCGAGTGATCGAGTTGGTGGTCGAGTAAAGACCGATTCAGTAAATGGTTTCCTCTTTGATCATGGATTCCAAGTAATTAATCCCAATTATTCTGAGATAAAGCGGCTAGATGCGCTATCTGGAATAGAGTTCTTCGAAATTTTTAACAATCTACGAATAATCGAAAATTCGAACGAAACTAAAATCGGGTTAAGCCATCCAATCAATACTTTTAAGATTGGCTCAATCGGGGAGAAGGTTGCCTTCGTTAATTTTCTGGCCAGTAAATCAAAAAGTGGAAACCTTGGTCAGAGCGCAGAAAAATTTGCAAATCTTTATTCGAGAGTTCTATCCCCATTCCTTAGGGGAGTATTCCTAACCAACCCAGATTTGATCCGAGCAGATATCGCTCGTGAGATCATTCGTTCGTTTATTTTAGGTCGGCCAGGTGTGCCTGAAACTGGAGTCGGCCAACTTAGTGAGGCGCTAGCAGACCAGGTATTAGATGTGAAGTTGAATGCACGGGTTGATGAAATCAAAAAGGGAAGTGTTCGTGGAAATTTTGGCACCATCAATTTCGATGAAATTGTTGTTGCGACAGATTTAACTACCGCTGCTCAGATGCTTGATCTTGGGGAAATCCCGAAAACTTTAAGTTCAACTACTTGGTATCACGCAACTGCTGACGAAATTTCTGATGACAACTATTTGGCCTTGGATGCAAAGAGTCCGGTTGTGAATTCTTTAGTCATATCTAAGGTGTCCAAAAGCTATGCACCGGCTGGAATTAATTTGGTTTCCAGCACCACAATTGCGCCGATTTCTGAGAGTGAAGTCCGAAAAGAGCTTTCGAAAATTTGGAAGTGTGAGACTCGAAATTGGGATTTAGCTGCCCGCTATGAAATAAAACAAGCACTCCCATTGCGATTTGATTTGGATGTTTTGAATCGTAACCCAGAAATTAGTGAAGGAATCTATGTAGCGGGCGATCATCGAAGCGTGCCATCGCAAAATGGTGCAATGCGATCAGGCCGACAAGCTGCTTTAAAAATTATTTAGCAGGAGTAACTAGCGTTTCAAGCGCATGAGTTAAGTGCGGATAGTCAAAGTTAAAACCATCAGCTAAAAGAGCTTCAGGCAGAATTCTTTTCGATCCCAAGATTTCAGTAGAGAAACCACCTAGTGCAATTTTCAAGGCCAGACTTGGCGCCGGGAAAAGTGCTGGTCTATGCATTGCCCGAGCAAGAGCTGCCGTGAATTCTTGGTTAGTTGATGGATTTGGTGCTGTTAAATTCACAGGACCGGAAATTTTTGATTCCATTAAATGACAAATTGCGCGAACTTGATCGTGCAAGGTAATCCAGGACCACCATTGTTTTCCATTTCCAAGTTTTCCGCCAAGACCAAATCTAAAAAGTGGAATCATTCTTCCAAGAGCGCCGCCAGTTGGATCTAAAACTAATCCTGTTCTTATCTTTACGGTTCGTATATCTCCGGCAAGATCTGCAGCGCCTTCCCATTCCCGACAGACAGCAGATAGAAAATCATCGCCGCCACGGTCAGCTTCAGTTACAGCGCGGTTTCCGGTCTCGCCATACCAACCGATTGCACTTGCTGAAATAAATACTGATGGCTTAACTGTTGCAACCGCATTTGCAATCGCGGTAGTTCCCAGAAGTCTGGAATTCAAAATTGTTGATTTATATTTTTTGGTCCAACGCTTATCGCCAACACCCGCACCAGCAAGATGAATTACAGCATCCACGCCTTCTAGCGCAGTTAGATCAACAGTTCCTGCTTTTGGATCCCAAGTTATTTCGTCTCTAGCTATTGCCGGGCGTCGAACGAATCTTTGAACAGTATGTCCTTCATTGCGAAGATGACCGACTAACGCAGTTCCGATCAATCCGGATGCGCCAGTAACCGCTACGCGTTGTGGCGGAAGGCGAGTTGCCATACTTAGGAAAGACCCAAATCAGATTCGAAACGTCCACCTTCTAGACGTTCTTTAAGAGTTACTAAGAATCTTGCAGCATCTGCGCCATCTACAACTCGGTGATCATATGAAAGACCAAGATAAACCATGGAGCGAACTGCAATAGTTTCGCCGCCATCAGTGCCTTTCATAACCATTGGGCGTTTAACAACTGCGCCAAGGCCAAGAATTGCAACCTGAGGTTGATTAATAATTGGAGTATCGAACAACGCGCCGCGGCTTCCGGTATTTGTGATTGTGAAAGTTCCGCCACCAAGTTCATCTGGTGAAATTTTGTTATCACGAGTTCGTGCTGCAACATCAGTTATTTTGCGGGCAACGCCACCAATATTCAAATCACCAGCATCGCGAATTACCGGAACCAATAGCCCACGTTCAGTATCAACTGCAATTCCAAGATGTTCTGCGCCGTGATAAGTAATTTGATCTCCGGTAACCGAAGAGTTCAATACTGGATGCTGCTTAAGAGCTTCACAGACTGCAACGGCAAAGAATGGTAAGTATGTAAGTTTTGTGCCTTCGCGAGCTTCAAATGATGCCTTCGCGCGATCACGCAAACGAGAAATAGCAGTCACATCAACTTCAATAACTGTTGTTAGTTGCGCACTTACGTGAAGTGATTCAAGCATGCGCTCTGCAATAACTTTACGCAACCTTGACATTGTTACGGTAGTTCCGCGCAATGGTGAGACCGCAACTGGTGCAGCACTTGCTGAAGCAACCGGAGCCGCAGCAACAGGTGAACTTTGGGGTACCGCCGCCTTAGGAGCAGCTGCTAAAACATCTTCTTTACGGATTCGGCCACCAATGCCAGTTCCCTTAACCTTCGAAAGATCAACGTTATTTTCGGCAGCAAATTTACGAACAATAGGCGTTACGTAAGCATCTTCATTAGAAACTGCTACAACAGGTGCAGCTTGAACAGCTGGAGCACGTGGGGGAGTTACAGGTGCTGCTACAACAACAGGTGCTGCAACAACTGGAGCAGGCGGCGGAGTAACTGGTGCGGCTGCAACAACAGGTGCACCGGAACCACCAATAACTGCAAGACGGGCACCAACTGGAACGGTTGAATCAACTGCAACATCAATTGAAACCAGAGTTCCTGATGCTGGAGATGGAATTTCAGTATCAACTTTGTCGGTGGAAACTTCTAGAAGTGCTTCATCAACAGCAACTTGATCGCCAACGTTTTTTAACCAACGTGTAACAGTTCCTTCAGTAACAGATTCACCAAGTGCTGGCATCGTGACAATTGTTCCGGCTGAAGTCGCAGCGGCAACGGGTGTTGCAGGCGCAGCAGCAACTGCTGGAGCGGGTGGTGGAGTTACGGGCGCAGCAACTGCTGGTGCGGCAGATGGTGGGGTAGCAGCGCTAGTTGCGCCATCTGCAATCACAGCAAGTTCGGCACCAACTGCAACTGTTGAATCAACTGCAACAACAATTTTCTGCAAGATTCCGGCAACTGGTGATGGAATTTCAGTATCAACTTTGTCGGTAGAAACTTCTAGGAGTGGCTCATCAACGGCCACCATGTCGCCTTCGTTTTTCAACCAGCGCGTAACAGTTCCTTCAGTTACCGATTCGCCAAGTGCTGGCATCGTTACAGAAAAGGTCATTTTATTTTCTCCCGTTACCCGTGTGAATGTAGTGGTTTACCAGCAAGTGCTAAGTGCGCTTCGCCAACAGCTTCGGAAAGCGTTGGGTGGGCATGAATCAATGAAGCAACATCTGATGCTTCTGCTTCCCAGTTGAATATTAATTGCGCTTCGGCCAAAAGTTCGCCAACTCGGGCGCCAACCATATGAATTCCAAGAACTGGTCCATTTTTTGCGGCTACTAATTTAATTGCGCCAGCAGTCTTGAGAATTTGAGCCTTGCCGTTTCCAGCCAAGTCGTAATTCAATTCAACAACATCATGTCCACGCTCTTTTGCCTGAGCAGTAGTAAGGCCGACAGATGCAACTTCTGGCTCAGAATAAGTCACGCGAGGAACGCCATCGTAATTAATTGGGCGTGGATTCAAACCACCAATTTCTTCGGCAACCAAAATTCCTTCACCAAAGCCAACATGTGCTAATTGCAGCGTTGGAATCAAGTCGCCAACTGCCCAAATTCCTGGAACGTTTGTGCGGCATTTGTTATCGACGATTACATATCCGCGATCCATAGTTAAACCAGCTTCTTCATAACCTAGGTTCGCTGAAACTGGTCCACGACCTACGGCAACGAGCAGAACTTCGGCGGTAAAAGTTTTTCCATCTTCAAGACTTACGGTTACACCCTTTGCGTCTTTGCTTGCAGACTTGAAGCGAGTCCCAAGTTCAAAATTAATGCCACGTTTTCTAAATGCGCGTTCTAGCCCCTTACTTGATGATTCATCTTCAAGTGCGATCAAGTGAGGCAGGCCTTCAATAATTGTTACTTCGGCGCCAAATGATTTCCAGACAGATGCAAACTCGCAACCAATAACTCCGCCACCTAAAACAATTACGCTCTTTGGAACTCGGTCCATTGAGATTGCTTGTTCGCTAGTAATTATCTGAGTGCCATCGATGTCTAGGCCAGGGAGTGTCTTTGGATATGAGCCAGTTGCTAAAACAATATTTTTGCCAGTGTATTTAACGCCGTTAACTTCAACTTCGTTCTTGGAAACTAAACGACCATGTCCTTCAATGTATGTAACATTTCGGGATTTAACTAAGCCTTGCAAACCTTTATGTAATTTTGAAACTACGCCATCTTTGTAAGCATTTACTGCCAACATGTCGATTCCGATAAATTGGGTATTCACTCCGAAGTCTGATGAGTGGCGCGAACTGTCGGCAACCTCTCCGGCATGAAGTAGGGCTTTGGTTGGGATACAACCACGGTGCAGACATGTGCCACCGAGCTTGTTCTCTTCGATCAAGGCGACGCTTAAGCCAAGTTGCGATGATCGTAGGGCGCAGGCGTATCCGCCGCTGCCGCCACCAAGAATTACTACATCAAATTGCGACACAAAGTGCCTTTCCGTTATTTGCCGTGGAAATCTGAGCCTAATCTTGCCACGAAATCCCTCAGAGCCTAATTCGTGAGTAGTTAATTATTTGCGGGAACGCGGAGCTTGTGATGAAGCCGACTCAATCAGGGTTACCAGGGATCTAAGCGCGATTCCAGTTCCACCAACCGGGGTGTATCCATGTGCAGCGGCCTCGTTATATGAAGGTCCAGCAATATCTAAATGCAGCCAGGCAAGTTCGGGTTCGATGAATTCCTTCAAGAAGAGACCAGCAACCAACATTCCACCCATTCGATCTCCAATGTTTGCAAGATCTGCAACAGGTGAATCAAGGGAGGCTCGGAGCTCTTCGGGAAGTGGCATTGGCCAGAATGCTTCGCCAGCTTTTTCTGAGGCCGCTAAAAATTCTTGGGAGAATTCAGAATTGTTTGTCATGACTGCACTGGTCCGGGTTCCGAGTGCGACAACTTGTGCGCCAGTAAGTGTTGCGACATCAATGATTCCTGTTAGGCCGCCAGCTTTCTTTCCAACTTCTTGCGCTCGCATTAAGGCATCGGCCAAAACTAATCGACCTTCCGCATCTGGATTTAAAACTTCAACGGTCTTTCCGCCATAAATACAAATGATGTCACTTGGCCTGGTTGCATTTTCGCTAACCATGTTTTCAGCCAGTGGCGCCCAAGCATCGATTGCAATTGGTAATTTCAATTCTGCGATTGCAAAGACTGCTGCGATAACAGCAGCGGCTCCACTCATGTCGCTCTTCATTGCTTCCATGCCGTTTGCGGGTTTCAGAGCAAGACCACCGGTGTCGAAAGTGATTCCCTTACCGACAAAGGCGTAGCGGGATTTTGCCTTGCTTGGATTGTAAGAAACGCGAAGTAAACGTGGCGGATTGGCGGAACCTTGACCAACACCAATTATTCCACCGTAACCCTGAGCCTTAAGAGTTGCCTCATTTAATATTTCTACTTTTAAACCTAGTGGTGTTGCGATTTTCTTCATACGCAAACAGAATGAATCTGGAGTCAGGTGACTTGGGGGAGTATTAATTAAATCTCGAACAGTCGCGGTGTGACGTGCAATTATTTCTGCCCGAACCAAAGCCCGCTTTACGGCAGCATCAGTTGTTGACTTCGTTGCTATAACAATCTGAGTTAGTGGTTCCTTAAAGTCTGGTTTCGTACTTGATCTAAATTCATTAAATGCGTAAGAACCAAGCGCAGCGCCTTCAGCCACTGCCGAAATTTCAGCGAGGGTAGATGCGGGAAGCGCGAATGTTGCGACACTCTGGCCTGCTAATGCTCGGGCAGCCGAACCAGCAGCTCTACGCAAATTCTCGTGATTGTATTTCTTTGAAGTTTCACCTAGGCCAGTGAAGTAAATAGTTTGTGGCTTACTAAATGGAACCTTAACAATTTCATCAACTTTTCCAGTAGCTCCAAGATTTTTTAGAATCTCGAGTAAGGCTCTCTCATTTACATTTACAGCGCCGGACTCAATTTTTAACTTGCCGCCTGTTGCTGAAAGCCCAATAACTGCGTATGGAGTTGCAATTGTGGATGCTAACTTCAACGCTTTCATATTTTCTCCCATTTATGTCCTGATGAACTTCAATTAAAGTAAGTCGAACTATAAATCAACTTCCTTGGATTGCCTAAGTTTAAGATAAGTTTGCCTCATGAAATCTCCGTTATACGACTGGCATAGCGCTATGGATGCAAAGTTGGCGGACTTTGGTGGTTGGGATATGCCAATCGAATATCCAAAAGGAGTTGCCGGATTTAGCGGTGGCACACTTGCCGAACATGCAGCGGTTCGGGAGCGAGTTGGAATATTCGACGTTTCACATCTTGGAAAAATTAGCGTCAAAGGTCCTGGGGCAAAGGCCTTTGTAAATAGCATGGTCACAAATGATTTAAATCGAATTACATCTGGCCAAGCCCAATACAACTTATTTTGCAATGAGAACGGAGGCGTAATTGACGATCTAATCGTTTACGAATTTGCCGATGATGACATCTTCATAATCCCTAATGCATCAAATTGCGCGCAAGTGGCTGAAGATTTAACAAAAGTGGCACCAGGTGAAATCACCGTTAAAAACATTCATAAAGACTATGCCGTCTTAGCGTTGCAGGGTCCAGATAGTTCAAAGGTTTTAACAGGCCTTGGCGTCAAATTGGATTTGGAATATATGTCTTTCACAAAAATGGTTCTTCCCAATCATGAAGATTTGGGCGAAGTAATAATTTGTCGTACTGGCTACAGCGGTGAATTTGGCTATGAACTATTGCCGAATTGGAATAGTGCAGAAGCACTCTGGAAAATATTGGTTTCAGAGATTGCAAAATATGACGGAAGAGTTTGTGGGCTTGGCGCCAGAGATACTTTGCGCACTGAAATGGGATACCCGCTTCATGGACATGAATTGTCTTTAGAAATTTCTCCGGTGCAAGCAAGTGCTAACTGGGCTGTTGTGTTTTCTAAGGCAAAGTTCCGAGGAAAAGTCGCTCTTGAGATCGAAAAAGCTAATGGTCCCTTAAGAGTTCTTCGCGCTCTGAGGTCGAATGACCGCGGGATTCCAAGAGCAGGTATGCAAGTTCTGGATACAGCGGGCCAAGTCATTGGAGAAGTTACAAGTGGAACTTATTCACCAACACTTAAGGTTGGAATTGCACTTGCCTTAGTTAAGCCTGAATTCAAAGTAGGAGATCAGGTCCAAGTAGATGTGCGCGGGCGTATTAGTAGTAGCGAGATAGTGAGGGCACCATTCGTAGAATCACACGTGCGTTAGTTATTTGGTTAGTTAGTTAAATCTTTCTTAGCAACAATCACTGGACGGCCAGAATCAAGAGTAAAGACATTAATGCGGTTTTCAAAGGCGGTCTTTAGTTCAGGGGAGTGAATTACGAAATCAGATGTGCCATTTAAAAGAACCCTACCTTGATGCATAACAACAATTTTCTCGGCATACATTGCGGCCAAAGTTATGTCATGCATCGTCGAGATAATTGTGACGCCACGTTCCTTGAGTATTTCAATATTATTCAATACTGCAATTTGATGATGTAAATCCAAGGCGCTAGTTGGTTCGTCTAAGAGGATAAGCGTTGGTTCTTGGACGAGTGCCCGGGCAATCAGAGCACGTTGCATCTCGCCACCAGAAAGTTGCGATACTAATTGTCTCTGCATTCCAAACAACCCGGTAAGTTGCAAAATATCAGTGACTAAATTACGACTCTTGTTACTTTCATTTCCCCAACCATCTCGTTTTGAACGACCCAACATCACATATTCACTCACACTCATACCAATTGGTATTTGAGGTTGCTGTGGAACGAAGGCGACGTTGCGGTCATGATTTCTAAATACTTCAACTCCCGAATCAGTGATTGAACCAGAATATGGCTGTGATCCGAGTAGAGATTTTAGAAGCGTAGTTTTTCCAGCACCATTAGGCCCAACTAAGCAGGTCCATTTTCCATCTTCAATTTCAATGTTTATATCAGTCAAAATATTTCGATCACCAAAGCGAACATTTAAATCTTCAATTTTTATCACTGCGTTACCAGCCTTTTCTTTCGAAGAACTACAAGGAAGAATGGCGCCCCTACAAATGCGGTAATTACTCCGATAGGAAGTTCGGCTGGAGATAAGAGAGTTCGAGCGCCTAGATCCGCAAGAACTAAGAAACTGGCACCAACCAGAGCGATAGTAAGTAAACCTCTATTTGTTACTCGGTGAGTGATTCCGCGGACCAAATGTGGAACCACGATTCCAACGAAGCCGATTAACCCACTTGCTGAAACGGCAGTAGCAGTTGCTAGCGTCGCGGCAACTACTGCAATAACGCGCAATTTGTTTGGATTTATACCCAGCGAATAGGCCTCTTCGTCAGTAAGCATTAGTCCATCTAACTGTTTTGAAACGGTTATCAAAATAGTTAACGCAATCAGAATATAGATTGATGACCAAGTGACAACTTGCCAATTTGCAACAGTTAATTCACCAAGAATCCAGGAATACACAGGACGTAGCGAGGAACTGTTTCGTTGCTGTAAATAAGTTTGCACTGCTGTCGCAAATGACCCAACTGCGATACCGGAAAGCAGTAATGAATTGGGTTCGGCAAAGAATTTTCCAGAGATAAAGAAACTCACCAGAACTGCCAAAATCGCACCGAAGAAGGCAAAGATAGGTAACAAGCTATACAGGTTTGCGCCAGCACTTGTTAGCGCGATGGTTGCACCAAGTCCGGCACCTGCCGCCGCTCCAAGTAGATATGGATCAGCGAGTGGATTACGAAATACCGTCTGATACACCGCACCACTTGTTGCCAGCGCAGCCCCAACTAACGCGGCAAGCAAAGCTCTTGGTAGTCGTAAATCAATTAACAAAGTTCGATCTTGTCCCGTTAATCCACCTGGTAATCCGAAAAGAGTTTTTATTATTTCGGTAAAGCTTAAGGAAACTGGACCAAAACTTATCGCCGTGATCCCAACAAAGAAGAGCAGGGAAGCAGCGAAGGCGGTAATTTTCCAATTCCAAATTGGAGCCAAAACACTTTCGGTACCCTTGCTCTTCAGGATTTTCATTTGTTGACTTTACTTAACTTTCGCAGTCGAGCTAGCGATGAATTCATAAAAGTCAACAAGTCTTGGTCCCCATCTAGACGGAATGTCTTCAGGTAGCGCAACGACGTTCTTATTCTTTATCGCTGCAATCCCGTTCCATCCAGCTCTTTTGGTTAAGGTTTCAAGTGATTCGCCATATTGGGCATCAGCTAGAAAAATAATTTTAGGATTTGATTTAATTACATATTCAGATTGCAATTGTGGATATCCGGCTGAATCTGCAGTTGCTGCCTGATCTGCCACGTTGATCAAATTAAAGTCCTTATAAACCTTTCCGATGAAAGTGTCGGAAGTGGCCGAATAGAGAGTGTTATCTAATTCGTGGAAGAAGGTAATTTTCTTAGAAGTTTTGCCCTTTTTGATTGCAGCAGATATTTTGCTCTTCATGTTAGAGATAACGTTCTGGGCATCGGATATTTTCCCAGTAGTTCGACCGAGTGCAGTGATCTCGAGATAGGCCTCTTTTAAATCAAGTGGCGCACGTTCGAAGAAGACTTTGATCTTCAATTTTTCCAGAGCCGCCTTAACTTCAAGCG
>CANLEG010000021.1 GCA_947489605.1 Actinomycetota bacterium | reverse complement strand
GTCCTGGAAAATCAAATATCGGAATTATTCCTGCAGATATCACCGGACCCGGTCGTATCGGCTTAGTTTCAAAATCTGGAACTCTTACTTATCAAATGATGTATGAGCTTCGGGACTTTGGATTTAGCACCGCAGTTGGAATTGGTGGCGATCCAATTATCGGAACAACACATATTGATTGTTTACGTGCTTTCCAAGATGATCCAGATACTGATGCCATCGTAATGATTGGTGAAATTGGTGGAGATGCTGAAGAACGTGCCGCAACTTTTATCGGTGAATATGTAACTAAACCAGTTGTTGGATATGTTGCTGGCTTCACAGCACCTGAAGGCAAAACTATGGGACATGCTGGTGCAATAGTTTCAGGTTCTTCTGGAACTGCAGCGGCGAAACAGAGTGCGCTAGAAGCTGTTGGCGTAAAGGTAGGAAAAACTCCAAGTGAAACAGCGCAACTAATGCGCGATATTTTAAATAAAACAAAAGGGTAATTAACATGGGCCGCATCCTGCTGGTAGCTTTTCAACAAGCTCTGCGCAGTGTGGCCCTTACCTTGCTTCCCTTGAGCTTTATTGCACTCTTTGCCTGGTCAACCGCGGGAAGTGCAACGGGAAATACTTCTGATCCAATTCGTGCCGCAATTTGGATGTGGCTTGGAAGCCACTTAGTTCCATTCAAATTATCACTCGCTTCAGGTTTCTCAAGTGGTGCACTTAGTTATCTCCCAATTGGGGCTGCAATATTTCCATGGTTGGCGATAAGAAGTGGTTTTAGACGGGCAACTGAATTTTTAGAAAACCCTAGGGGAGCCCGAACTTTCGTCGTGTTTTTCTATACCGCTCTTGCAACAATCGCTGCAGCACTAAGCCAGAGCACCAATATCAAGCCCAATATATTTCTAACTCCGCTATTTGTGTTGCTCCTTGCGTTGAGTGCGACGATAAATTATCAAGCAGAACCCTTCCAAAGATATAAATTCCTTTTCCAGGCTTTTATAGCGCTGTTAGGAGCAACAACTCTCGTAATTGGGATTTCGCTGATTATGCACTTTGAAATAGTTAAATCATTGGCAATAGTCATTCAGCCAGGAATTATGGGTGGAGTTCTCTTCACAATTCTGCAACTGCTTTACCTGCCAAACATTGCACTCGCCGGCATCTCTTATCTTTTTGGTAGTGGATTTTCTTTAGGCTTAGGGACTTTGATATCGCCATTGACCTTGAATATAAATTCCATTCCAGCAATTCCGATACTTGGGGCGCTACCAACCGCAAAACATCCTTTGCTTTTATTAACTTTGCTGATTCCGATACTGGTAATTGCGCTAAACCAATTCAAAATATTCCATAAGTTTAGTGAATTCAGACTTAGGCAGAAGGAAGTACTAGTAACCGTATTTCCTTTAATTATTCTTCTTGTTCTATTTTCATATTTTGCTGGTGGAACGTTACTTACGCAGGATATGAAGCCAGTGGGAATATCATGGTGGAAACTTCCAGCAATCTTTGGTGCTATTCAAGTTTTAGCCTTACTTATTGGCCTTTATGTCCCCAAGTTGGTTAAGGCAATTAAAGCCCGCAAGAGCGAGATCTAAATGCGCATAGTTTTATTGGCCTCAGGTAGTGGCTCGCTTGCGCAATCAATAATTGATGCACGTGATTCTGGAAAACTTAGGGTAGAGATTTTGCAATTGATTTCCGATAAGCAATCACAGGCGCTAGATCGGGCAAATGCTGCTGGAATTTCAACTAAATTTCTGCCGATGTCAGAGATTCGATCCATCTGGGATGAACAATTACTCAAAACAGTTTCTGACTTAAATCCAGATTTAGTTGTAAGCGTTGGGTTTATGCGAATACTGTCCGGCAAATTTGTAACAACTTTTCCAACTATAAATACTCATCCTGCTCTACTGCCAAATTTTCCAGGTGCTCACGGCGTTCGAGATGCACTTAGAGCCGGTGCCAAGGTGACTGGGTCTACGGTGCACTGGGTTGATGCCGGGATTGATACAGGCACCGTAATTCGTCAGAAAGAAGTTGCAGTTCGACCAGAAGATGATGAAGTGAGCCTCCACGAACGCATTAAGATTGTGGAACGAGAGCTCATAGTTGAGACCCTTCAAAGCTTTATTGCTGATGGATTGCCAAGGCGGAACCAATGAATCGTAAGAAAATAACGCGAGCACTTGTCAGTGTTTATGACAAGACTGGTTTGGTAGACCTAGGTAAAAGTTTAGAAAAATCTGGAGTCGAAATACTTTCAACTGGTTCCACAGCAAAAGTGCTGCGAGAGGCTGGAGTAAAAGTTACTTCCGTAGAGGATTACATTGGATTTCCAGAGATGCTGGGTGGCAGAGTAAAAACGTTGCACCCTCGAATCCATGGCGGAATTTTGGCAGATCAGAGTAATCCAGAACACCTTGCCCAATTGTTAGCGCAAGATATTGCACCATTTGATTTGATAGTTATAAATCTTTATCCATTTACTCAAACAATTAGCAGTGGCGCTGAATTCTCTGAATGCATAGAGCAAATTGATATTGGCGGTCCAAGCATGTTGCGAGGAGCTGCTAAGAACCATAATTCAGTTGCAGTTATTTCAGATCCAGCGCAATACCAACTTCTAAATTCTGCTCTGGAACAGGGTGGATTTAACTTAGAAGAACGGCGCGAATTAGCTATGAAGACCTTCCGGAAAACTGCGGAATATGACATCGCAATTGCGGAATGGTTAGCAGGAGAATTAAATCAGAACGATTGGCGTGCGAAAGTTTGGCAGAAAATTACGGATCTGAGATATGGCGAAAACCCACATCAGAGCGCGGCAGTTTTTCAAGACAGTTCTGCTTCAAATGGAATTAGTAGTGCTAAGCAACATCATGGCAAGGAGATGTCATTCAATAATTTCACTGACGCTGATGCCGCACTACGAGCGGCATACGATCACAACGAACCGTGTGTAGCAATTATTAAGCATGCAAATCCATGTGGGATTGCGATCGGAACAGATATTGCTTCTGCTTATGCAGCCGCAAATGCTTGTGATCCAGTTTCAGCTTTTGGGGGCGTAGTCGCCGCTAACCGAAAAATTACTGTTGCGATGGCTAACGCGCTAAGTGAAGTATTTACAGAAGTGATTGTGGCACCGGGATATGAAGCGGGGACAATAGAAATATTGGCTGCGAAACCCTCGATTCGAATTCTTGAATTAGCAGATTACAAAATTGCCAGGGAAGAACTAAGACCAATTTCTGGTGGGCTCTTAATTCAGGATAGCGATTTAATCAACGCCGATGGTGATGATTCTAAAAATTGGCAGCAAGTTTCTGGCACAAAAGTTAGCGCTGAAGTTATGAGAGATCTAGAGTTTGCTTGGCGAAGTGTGCGCGCCGTGAAAAGTAATGCAATTCTCCTGGCTAAAGCTGGTGCATCAGTCGGCGTAGGAATGGGCCAAGTTAATCGAGTTGATAGCGCGAAGCTTGCAGTTGATCGCGCGGGGGATCGTTCAATCGGTTCAGTAGCAGCAAGTGACGCATTCTTTCCCTTTGCAGATGGATTACAGATTTTGCTAGCTGCCGGAGTCACTGCTGTTGTAGCACCTGGCGGAAGCGTGCGTGATGCTGAAGTAATTGAGGCGGCAAAAGCGGCCAACGTTGCGATGTTTTTCACCGGGGTCCGTCATTTTTCACATGCGTAAAGCTTCTAGATAGGATTGCAAGATGAGCGCAATAATTCTTGATGGAAAGGCCAAAGCGGCCATAATCAAAGATGAATTACGCCAAGTTGTTTTAACTATGGCTAAGAAACCTGGGCTTGGAACAATATTAGTTGGCGATGATGCGGGTTCACACTCTTATGTATCAGGAAAACATCGAGATTGCGCAGAAGTAGGAATCAATTCAATTCGCATAGATTTACCAGCTACTGCATCTCAGAACGATGTTGCCGCTGCCCTGAAAGATTTGAATAACAGCAACGAATGCACTGGTTACATAGTTCAGCTTCCATTACCAAATGGCATTAATGCAAATAAAATTCTAGAGAGTATCGATCCAAATAAAGATGCCGATGGATTGCATCCGCTTAATCTCGGAAAATTAGTAATTGGTGAACGTGCACCACTTCCTTGCACTCCAAGAGCTATTTTGGAATTACTTAGTAGATATTCACTTACAACTTCAGGCAAAGATGTCGTCGTCATTGGCCGGGGTTTAACTGTTGGGCGGCCACTTGGATTGTTACTTTCCCAAAGGGGGAGTGATGCAACGGTGACAACAACACATACAAAAACTAAGGCGTTAATTTCACACACAAAGCGTGCAGATATTGTTATTGCTGCAATCGGTAGTGCGCATTTCTTAACTGCTGAAATGATTAAGCCAGGTGCTATCGTCTTAGATGTAGGAATTACTCGGACAAGTGCTGGCCTGCAAGGCGATGTTCACCCCGATGTTGCAAAGGTTGCTTCCGCATTTGCACCAATGCCAGGTGGTGTTGGTCCAATGACAAGAGCGATGTTGCTTTCCAATGTTGTAGAGATGGCACAGAATAATTAAATGAAAATAGCAATCGATCGCATCAGAATCTTGGCCTATGTTTTTATTGTCGTTGGCATCTTTCTTGGAATATTCGACGTAGTCAGAACCGGAGCGCTTTTAGTAGCGGTGGGGACCGCAGTTATCGCGACGACAAAGTATTTACGCTCAAATCGCCACCGAAAAATCGAATTGATTCTTCCAGTTGGCATGGCACTACTGCTTTTTGTGGTGGCGCTCACACTGCCACATGCCAAGTAATATTTAGCCAGTGAATTTTACAAAAAAGTAATTAATCCAAGTAATACCTAAGTTAAATAAAAAAGGGAAGAGATTATGAGCAGATCAGGGAAAGTAACTGTTGTCGGAGCTGGTTTTTACGGATCAACAACCGCACTTCGCTTAGCAGAATATGACATTTTTGAAACCGTAGTTCTTACCGACATTTTAGAGGGAAAGCCCGAAGGCCTGGCTTTAGATATGAATCAATCTCGATCTATCGAAGGTTTTGAAACAAAAATTGTTGGAGCAACCACAACAGCAGAAGGTGCTGGCTATGAAGCAACTGCGAATTCCGAAGTTGTAGTTATCACTGCCGGACTTCCACGTAAACCAGGTATGAGCCGAATGGATTTAATCGGAGTTAATGCTGGCATTGTTCGAAGTGTTGCTGAAAATATTGCTAAGCATTCTCCAAATGCAGTAATCATTGTGGTTTCAAATCCACTAGATGAAATGACTGCACTTACCCAACTGGCAACATCATTTCCAAAGAACCGCGTAATGGGACAAGCAGGAATGTTAGACACTGCAAGATTTACCAACTTTGTTGCGGAAGAGTTAAAGGTTCCAGTTTCATCTGTTAAAACTCTAACTTTGGGTTCACACGGTGACACGATGGTTCCAGTTCCAAGCCGTTGTACTGTCAATGGAAAGCCACTTACTGAACTTCTAGATTCAGCAAAGATTGAATCACTTGTAGATCGCACCCGTAATGGTGGCGCCGAAGTTGTCGCACTACTTAAAACAGGTTCTGCGTATTACGCACCATCAGCCGCAGCAGCTCGTATGGCAAAAGCCGTGAAAGAAGATTCTGGTGAAGTTATGCCGGTCTGTGCCTGGGTAGATGGTGAATATGGAATTAACGGTGTTTATCTTGGAGTAGAAGCCGAGATTGGAAAGAGCGGAGTTCGCAAAGTTGTTGAAAGCGCACTAACTGCTGGTGAAGTTGAAGCTCTAAAGGCTGCAGCCGAAGCTGTACGCGCAAAACAAGCAGATGTCAAAGATCTCTAATACTTAAGAACTCAAAAGAAACGGGCGAAGAAAATGTCAAAGATTAAAGTTGAAGGAACAGTAGTAGAGCTAGATGGCGATGAAATGACTCGAATTATCTGGTCATTTATCAAAGATAAATTGATCTTGCCTTATCTAGATGTAAATCTTGAGTATTACGACCTTGGTATGGAAAACCGAGATGCGACAGATGACCAAGTAACTATTGATTCAGCTAATGCAATTAAGAAGCACGGCGTTGGAATTAAATGCGCGACTATTACCCCAGATGAAGCCCGAGTTGAAGAATTCGGCCTAAAGAAGATGTGGAAATCTCCTAACGGAACAATTCGTAATATTTTGGGTGGCGTAATTTTCCGTGAGCCTATTATTATGAAGAATGTTCCAAGATTGATTCCTAACTGGACCAAGCCAATAGTTATTGGACGTCACGCATATGGCGATCAATATAAGGCGACAGATTTCAAAGTCCCAGGCGCTGGAACTTTGACAATGACTTTCACACCAAAAGATGGATCAAAGCCGATGGAATTTAACGTCTTTGATTTCCCATCATCTGGTGTTGCGATGGGTATGTATAACTTAGACGATTCGATTCGCGACTTTGCCCGTGCCTCTATGAACTACGGTCTAATCCGTAACTATCCAGTATTTCTTTCAACTAAGAACACAATTCTTAAAGCATATGATGGTCGCTTTAAAGATATCTTCGCTGAAATATTTGACAGCGAGTTCAAAGCAAAGTTTGATGCTGCTGGTCTGACTTACGAACATCGCTTAATTGATGACATGGTCGCAACTTCGCTTCGTTGGGAAGGCGGTTATGTTTGGGCTTGTAAGAACTATGACGGAGATGTGCAATCAGATACGGTCGCGCAAGGTTATGGCTCACTTGGTTTAATGACTTCGGTTCTCATGACTCCAGATGGAAAAACCGTTGAATCAGAAGCGGCGCATGGAACTGTTACTCGTCACTTCCGTGATCACCAAGCAGGAAAGCAAACTTCTACAAATCCAATAGCATCAATCTTCGCCTGGACTCAAGGTTTAACTCACCGTGCGAAGTTAGATAACAATCCTAAGCTCGCCGAATTTGCTGCCACACTTGAAAAGGTATGTATCCAAACAGTTGAATCCGGAAAGATGACAAAGGATCTTGCAATACTTATTTCGAAAGACAGCCCTTGGTTAAATACTCAAGACTTCTTAGCTGCAATTGATGAAAATCTAAAGGTTGCACTTAATAAATAAATAAGTAAATCCAATAAAAAAGCCCCGCTCCTTTTTGGAAGCGGGGCTTTTTTATTTCTATTAATTTATGCGCAACCCTGAATTTGCATCAAATAAATGAACTGCAGATGGGATTGCATTAACTGAAATAGTCGCACCTAATTTAGGTGGATTCTTAGGGTCCCAACGAACAATTACTTGGGCACCTTCATCAGTTTCTTGCGCAAACTTGATGCTCTTATCCACTGGCTTACCGTAAATAAATGCATCTGATCCAAGCTCTTCGACAACTTCAACTAGAACATCGAAGCCACCTGAAGTTGCAGGAACAAAGCCTTCAGGGCGAACGCCAACTGTTACGAGGGCGCCAGCACTTGCAGGAACATCAACGGTGAATCCGCCTAGCTTGGCCTTGCCACCTGATGCCGGAACTGTCAGCAAGTTCATCGCTGGTGAACCAATAAATCCAGCAACGAATGCATTTGATGGGCGATCGTAAAGATTGCGAGGGGTATCAACCTGTTGTAGCAAACCATCTTTTAGAACTGCTACGCGATCTCCCATAGTCATAGCTTCAACTTGGTCGTGTGTTACATAAACTGTTGTAATTCCAAGACGACGTTGTAGTGCAGCAATTTGAGTACGAGTTGCAACACGAAGTTTTGCATCCAAGTTTGAAAGTGGTTCATCCATCAAGAACACTTGTGGTTCACGAACAATTGCGCGACCCATTGCAACGCGCTGGCGTTGTCCACCAGAAAGTGCCTTTGGCTTGCGGTCTAAATAATCTTCAAGGTCAAGAAGCTTTGCTGCTTCTTTAACGCGACGATCGCGTTCTGCTTTATCTACGCCAGCAATCTTTAGTGCGAAGCCCATGTTTTCAGCAACGGACATGTGTGGGTAGAGCGCATATGACTGGAACACCATTGCGATATCGCGATCTTTAGGTGCAACGTGAGTTACATCTTTATCACCGATACGAATTGAACCAGTATCAACTTCTTCTAGGCCGGCAAGCATGCGGAGTGATGTTGATTTTCCGCAACCTGATGGACCAACTAGAACAAGGAATTCACCATCATTGATAGTAAGACTTAACTTATCTACTGCAGGCTTGGTGGTGCCTGGATAAACACGTGATGCATTTTCGAAAACGACTGATGCCATTTTTCTTGCTCCTTTTCCGGGCAGGTACGTGCCCGACGATCCTTTGGATAAAGGTAAAACTTGGTAGTTCCTGCTCGGGTGAGCGTTGCCATAGGTTACGCGGCTGGCGCTGCTTTGGCTATCCCGAACTGGGTAATTAGTTAATCTCTCTGGGGTAAAGAAGTTACGCTTACACCTGTGACCATTCATATCCTTCGCGATATCGGCCTTGTCCTACTCTTTATCGGCATCGCAGGGCTTTTTGTGGCGGCTGAGATTGCATTGATCTCCCTTAGGGATTCCCAGATTCGCCAGCTAGAGGGCAAGAGTAAGCGCGGGGACCGTGTTGTAGCACTAACGAAGAATCCAAATAGATTTCTAGCCGCAGCTCAAGTTGGCATTACTTTCCTAGGTTTCCTATCGGCCGCACTTGGCTCCGAGCGCCTTGGTAAATATGTTTCTCCGGTCTTTGAAGAGTGGGGATTATCAAAAACCCTTAGTGAAACGCTTGCTCTTATTTCAATAACAATTGTTATTGCTTATATTTCATTGGTTTTTGGCGAACTCGTTCCCAAGCGTTTGGCGCTTTATCGCACCGAAATAATTGCGCTCGCAGTTGCACCAACAATTGATTTAACCGCAAAAATTTTCCGACCTGCTATCTGGTTGTTATCTAAATCAACAGATACAGTTGTTAAAATCTTTGGGCTAAGTGCCAAAGAAATCAGAAGTGAGATTTCAGAAGCAGAATTAGTTGACTTAGTTTCTGGCCACACCGCACTCAGTGACGAAGAGCGGGAAATCGTAGAAGAAGTATTTGCGGCTGGCGATCTTCAGTTGCATGAAATTATGGTTCCAAGAACCGAAGTTGATTTTATGGATGTCGGACTTTCAATTACGGATGCAATTGCTGTTGCCATTGAGCATTCACATTCAAGATATCCAGTAACCCGTGGAAGCACGGATGAAGTTATTGGTTTTCTACATGTTCGCGATTTATTAAATCCGAAGGTGAATTCATCTGCGGGCGAAACAATTCTTGATTTAGTTCGACCAGTTCTTAATCTGCCAGGAACAAAAGGCGTTCTACCCGCTCTTGCTGAAATGCGTTCGAAGCGAAGCCATATCGCAGTAGTTCTTGATGAGTATGGTGGCACCGATGGAATTGTTACCCTTGAAGATTTAGTTGAATGCTTAATTGGCGATATTCATGATGAATATGACTCTGAAGATGTTGAAGTAACACCTCAGGCAAAGACCGGAGAATTCGAAGTAGATAGCCTCATCTCCCTTGAAGATTTATATGATGAAACTGGAATAGTTCTTCCTGAAGGTCCTTATGAAACTGTTGGTGGATTAGTTATGGATCACCTGGGACGCATCCCTGAGCCCAATGATGTAATCACTATAAATAACGTGCGAATTACGGTTTTAACTTTAGAAGGCAAACGGGCAGGGCAGTTATTAATCTCAAGCAATGAATGGAAAGATGTCCCTCATGAATAGCGGTGCAAAAGAGCGTGTGTTATCGGGGATTCAACCAACTCATGAATCTTTTCATCTTGGCAACTACTTAGGTGCTATTAAACAATGGGTAGATCTTCAGAATTCAAATGATGCTTTTTATTGCGTTGTGGATCTGCATGCTCTTACAGTTGAAACAAAGCCAGAAGATTTTCGCAGGCGCACTCTCTCTTCAGTGGCGCAGCTAATCGCTCTTGGCCTTAATCCAGAAAAATGTACGCTCTTTATTCAGTCACATGTCCCGGCACATAATCAATTAGCTTGGGTATTGGAGTGTTTAACTGGATTTGGCGAAGCAAGTCGCATGACACAGTTCAAAGATAAGTCACAAAAAGCAGGATCTGATCGCACCGTTGTTGGATTATTTACTTATCCAATTCTCCAAGCCGCAGATATCTTACTCTATCAAGCAAATAAAGTTCCAGTTGGTGAAGATCAAAGACAGCACATCGAACTAACTCGCGATCTTGGTCAGCGATTTAACTCAAAGTTCGGCGAAACTTTCACAATTCCAGAGGGATACATTCTTAAAGCTGGCGCAAAGATAAATGACCTGCAAGATCCAACAGCAAAGATGAGCAAATCAAGCGCTTCTGCTAGCGGAGTAATTGAACTTATGGATAGTCCGGAGATTAATACCAAAAAGATTAAGAGTGCAGTAACAGATACCGGCCGTGATGTGATTTTTGATGAAAAAGAGAAGCCTGGTGTTTCTAATCTTCTAACTATTTACAGCGCACTAACTGGCAAGACCATTGCGCAATCACAAGAGGATTTCACCGGTAAGGGCTACGGTGATTTCAAAGGGGCTGTTGCAGAAGTTGTCGTAGATTATTTAAATCCAGTAAGAGAAAAAGCAAATGAATTACTCGAAGATGAAACTCACCTTAAAAAATTATTAAGTATTGGGGCCGAGAAAGCTGAGGCGGTAGCTTCTAAAACTCTTAGCGATACTTATAAGGCGCTAGGTATGATTTCTCGTGCTTAAACGTCTCGCTGTTTTTCTTGCACTATTAGTGCTAATTCCAATCGCGCCTGTTAACGCAGCTCCAGCTAAAGTTAAAATTGGCATTGTTTATGATGTTGGCGGACGCGGAGATAAGGCAATTAACGACGCTGCCGCGGCTGGAATTGATAGCGCTAAGAAGAAATTTGGGCTTTCAAGCTTTGATGTTCGAGAACTAGTTACTACCGGAATAGATTTTGATCGCGAAAATCGAATCGAATTCTTGGTTAAAGCAAAATATGACTTAGTAATCGGTGTTGGGCCTTCCTTCAATGAGGCAATGATTTATATGTCAGAGAAGTACCCAGAATCTCAATTCGCTTTGATAGCAAGTTCCGGAGTTGAATCACTGAATGTAAGTTGTATGGCATTTGATTTAGACCAAGGATCATTCTTGGCCGGAGTCATGGCAGCCCTAAATTCCAAGTCAAGAAAAGTTGGCTATCTCGGAGATCTTTCGAATCCAAGTAATTCCACAAATCTTAAGAATTTTCAAGCCGGCGTGAAATACGCTGCTTCCAAGACCAAAGTATTAGCAACCAATTCTTCATCATCAGCAGATACCGAAATGGCCAAGCTCTCTGGCCAAGGCGCAGATGTATTTTTCATTAACTGGTCCCGAAATGGCAGCGTGTTAACTGCCGCCACAAAGTTAGCTAAAACCGATAAGAACATAAAGTTAATTGGTATCAGACCAGATCAATATTTCATGGCAACTAAAGACGCCCAAAAATTCCTAATTGGTTATGTAAATCAGAGATTTGATACCGCAATTGCTGATTTATTTAGTGCAGCAGTTTCGGGAAGATCAATTACCGAAGAAGTTGACGGCACAGACGGCGTATTTGGTCGCAACTACACGCTTGCCAATCGCGGCATTGATTTAATTTCGACAACCGCTAATTCGGCATCGAAGAGTGCAGTGACGCGGGCCAAGAGTGAAATAATTTCGAAAAAAATAGCTATTAGTAAATAATCTTTAGATTCCGATTGGATGCCAGATAGTTTTAATCTCCATGAAATTTGTCATTCTCTTCGTTGATTGCAATTCACTGAATGTGTAAATCCGCTTCAAGTTCTCAGAACCAAGCTCCTTAAGTTCTACTAGATCTTTGCTGCTTACTCCGGATGCATCAATCCCATCGATATCCATATGCGAACCGGCCCAAGTTACAAATTGATCAAATTTGCCAGTCAAAATATTTACTACACCAGCAGGCACATCACTCGTTGCTAGGCATTCGGCAAGTGTGATTGCACATAATGGAGATTTTTCATTTGCAATTAGAACTGCAGTATTTCCGGTAGCGATAACAGGAGCTAATCCAGCAACAAGATTAAGCAAAGATGGTTTCGCATCGGCAAATATTGCTACTACTCCGAGGCTCTCCGGAATTGAGAAGTTATAGAACGGCCCAGATACTTGATTGGTAGAACCAGATATTGAATCAATTTTGTCGCACCATCCGGCATACCAGACCCAAGTATCAATCGCACTCTGCACCTGTGCTTTAGCAGAAGCAGGAGTTGCACCTTCTTGCGCAACAATTTCTGCAACAAACTGTTCAATTCGACCTTGCATGATTTCAGCTACCCGATAAAGAATTTGACCACGATTGAAAGCAGTTGCACTTGACCAGCCATGCTGTGCAGAACGCGCAGCGACAACAGATTCGCGTAAATCTTTTCGAGAACCTAGGCAAGGATTTGCTAAGAATTTTCCTTTTGCATCTTTGATCTCATAAACACGGCCAGATTCGCTCCGCGGAAAGCTGCCATTGATAAATAATTTGTAAGTCTTCATAACATCGATACGCATTATTTTTCACCTTTCAAATATCCAGCGAGGCCATGTCTTCCGCCTTCGCGACCCCAACCAGATTCTTTATATCCACCGAATGGACTTGCTGGATCAAATTTATTAAAAGTATTTGACCAGATAACACCAGCCCGAAGTTGTTTAGCGGCCCAGAGAATTCGCGATCCTTTGTCGCTCCAAATTCCTGCCGACAGACCAAATGGTGTGTTATTTGCTTTTTCAATCGCCTCTTGTGGTGTGCGGAAAGTTAGGACTGAGAGAACGGGTCCAAAGATTTCTTCGCGAGCAATTCGGTGTGACTGTGAAACTCCAGTAAAGATTGTTGGGGGATACCAGAATCCAGATGTCGGAATTGAACAGCTTGCACTCCAACGTTGTGAACCTTCAATATCGCCAGAATCAGCAATCTCCTTTATCCGGGCTAGCTGTGCTGCGCTATTAATCGCACCAAGGTCAGTGTTCTTGTCCATTGGATTGCCTACTCGAATCAAATTCATTCGGTTCTTAAGTTTCTCTAAAACTTCGTCCTGAATATTCTCTTGCAGCAATAATCTAGATCCAGCGCAGCAGACATGTCCTTGATTGAAGAAAATTCCATTAACGATACCTTCAACAGTTTCATCGATTGGTGCATCATCGAAAACAATGTTTGCACCCTTGCCACCAAGTTCGAGAGTTGCACTTTTCTTAGTGCCCGCAATCGCCTTAGCAATTGCTTTGCCAACGCCTGTAGAACCAGTGAAAGCAACTTTATCGACACCTGGATGATTTACTAGGTGGGATCCGGTAACACCATCTCCAGTAATAATGTTTACAACGCCTGCTGGTAAACCTGCTTGCTGACAAACTTCGGCAAACAACAGTGCTGTCAACGGAGTGGTTTCTGCAGGTTTTAAAACTACAGTGTTTCCAGTTGCTAGTGCTGGCGCAATTTTCCAAGCAAGCATCAACATCGGGAAATTCCAAGGAATTATTTGTGCGGCAACACCATATGGTTTTGGATTTGAGCCAACACCTGCATATGAAAGTTTGTCGGCCCAACCTGCGTGATAAAAGAAATGTGCCGCAGCAAGTGGAATATCAGTATCTCTTGTCTCGCGAATAGGTTTTCCATTATCTAAAGTCTCAAGTACAGCAAATTCACGAGATCTTTCTTGAAGAATTCTGGCAATTCGGTAGAGGTATTTTCCACGTTCGACTGCTGGCATTTTTGCCCAAGTTTTTTCAAATGCGTTTCGCGCAGCTGCCACAGCCAGATTTACATCTGCAAGTTCGGCATACCCAATCTTTGCTAGCACTTCTTCGGTTGCTGGATTAATTGTTGTGAATGTTTTTCCAGCTTTTGGAGCTACGAATTTTCCATTAATAAAGAGTCCATATTGGTTTTTGATGTTGACAAGGGCGGCCGATTCTGGCGCCGGTGCATATTCAAAGTTACTCATAACCGATTCACTCTCATCAATCCAATGTCACGTAGTTAGGGCTAGCGTAATACCCATCGCGCATTTTCATGCGTTGCATGAGCAAGTCATTAAGAAGTGCACTGGCACCGATTCTAAATAGCGATGGATCGAGCCACTCTGGTCCAGCAATTTCATTTACTAAGACCAACTGTTTTATGGCGTCTTTAGTATTTCGAATTCCACCGGCGGGCTTGACTCCGATTCGAGTACCAGTCAATTTGTAATAATCTCTCACGGCCTCAAGCATCACGTAAACAACCGGAGCAGTTGCCGCTGGTGCTACTTTGCCCGTGCTGGTCTTAATAAAATCTGCACCTGCAAGCATTGCAAGATACGAGGCCTTTCGAACATTATCCAGAGTCACAAGTTCGCCAGTTTCTAAAATAACCTTTAGATGGACTTTATCTCCACAAACTTCTTTAATTGCCTTTATTTGATCAAAAACAAATCCCCGTTTTCCGGCCAAGAATGCGCCACGATCGATGACCATATCAATCTCACTAGCGCCATTTGCAATTGCATCTCTTGTATCTTGAACTTTAACTTCCATGCTCGCACGGCCTGAAGGAAATGCCGTTGATACTGCTGCAACTGGAATATTTTTTCCACCACCAGCATCAAGTGCTTGGCGAGCAACTTTGACCATATCGTTGTAAACACAGATTGCACCGACTGATGGGACAGATAAATCAGTTGGATCTGGGTAAACACCTTTTGCACAGAGCGCTCTAACTTTTCCGGGAGTATCGGCGCCCTCTAAAGTAGTTAAATCAACCATCCGAATTGCTAAATCAATTGCCCAGTTCTTACTGGAAGTCTTAATGCTTCGAGTTGCCAACATTTCTACTCGGGCCTTTGCCCCCACCTCATCAACCGGGGATAGGGTATTTAAAAATTTCTTTAACGAAGCTTCGCTGTTATCTGCGAGTAGCGTTGAATTCACGCCACAAATCTAGCACTTACTAATTAATCTTCTATCTATTTAATCTTCTATCAAACATAAGGTCGCACCGCTGGCAACGGTTTGGCCAACGTTTACTTGCAACTTCGAGATAGTTCCCACCTTATGTGCAATAAGCGGTTGCTCCATCTTCATGGCTTCTAGGACAACTATTAAATCGCCCACTTCAACACGATCGCCATTGGACTTAACAATTTTTACGACAGTTCCTTGCATCGGACTTTCCAAGGAATCTCCAGCAAGGGCGGTAATTGCATTGCTCTTAACTCGGTGGCGCTTCTGAATTGGTTCCGGGGTATGAAGTAATACTTCAAATCTGTGGCCGTCAACTTCGGCAATTATTTTCTGGGAAGCCGCCTTTGAGTCAGCAGTTCCTTGCTTAAATGAGAATGGTGGGATCTCATTTTTAAATTCATTTTCAATGTAACTTGTATAAACCTTGAAATCTTTATTGAAATTAGGGTCATCCACAATCGCGCGATGGAATGGCAGCGCAGTTGCTAAGCCACCAATATCAAATTCACGTAGCGCCCGACGTGCCCGTTCAATCGCTTCTTCACGAGTTGCAGCGGTAACAATTAACTTTGCTAGAAGTGAATCAAAGTGTGAACCGATTGTGTGACCGTGGTCGAAGCCAGCATCAATTCGAACTCCTGGTCCAGATGGAACTTCCCACTTAGTAATTGTTCCGAGTGATGGAAGGAATCCTTTTCCTGGATCTTCGCCATTTATTCTAAACTCAATGCTGTGTCCGCGAATGATCGGATCAACCGGATTGATGCTTTGGCCGTCTGCAATTCTAAATTGTTCGCGAACTAAATCTATTCCAGTAACTTCTTCGCTAACTGGGTGCTCTACTTGCAACCTGGTATTAACTTCTAAGAAGGAAATAGTTCCATCAGAACCAATCAAGAATTCACAAGTTCCGGCACCTATGTAGCCAGCTTTTTTCATGATGGCTTTACTTGAAGAATAAAGCTGATCTATCTGTGCTTGCGTTAAAAATGGTGCTGGTGCTTCTTCGACTAATTTTTGGTGCCGGCGTTGCAGCGAACAATCTCTGGTGCTAACTACGATTGCATTGCCTTTAGCGTCAATCAACACTTGGGTTTCTACGTGACGTGGCTTATCTAAGTAACGTTCAACGAAACATTCACCGCGACCGAAACCAGTAATAGCTTCACGGACTGCGGATGCAAATAATTCTGGAATTTCTTCAAGGGTATGGGCAACTTTTAAGCCACGTCCGCCACCGCCGTGAGCCGCTTTAATTGCGACAGGGAGCCCATGTTCTTTTGCAAAGGCAACAATTTCTTCAGGAGTTTCAA
>CANLEG010000020.1 GCA_947489605.1 Actinomycetota bacterium | reverse complement strand
AGGATCAAAATTATGTGGAAAGGCGCACCGATAAACCAGTCATAAATCTCTTGGGCATTATTGCTAAGGGTCATGTTCGAAGAATAAACCTTCTATTCACGAGATTTACCTCAGAAATGCGCGATTTTTTGCCCCTCTTACGGCACTATTTACCCAACAACACGAGCCACGCGTTGGAGTAATGTCCAAAAAAAGGGAGCCTTTTAAGTGCCACAGACATTGGTGCTGAACGCCACTTATGAGCCACTAGGTGTCGTATCAGAACGGCGAGCATTGATCCTCGTCTTAAATCAGCGAGCCACAACAATTGAAGATTCTGACACCGTCCTTCATTATTCCGGTGGCGAAATAACTCTTCCAGCAGTTATTAAATTAGTTAAATTTGTTCGAATTCCTTATCGTCATGCAGTTCCACTTTCGCGGCGGGCACTCTTTGCACGCGATGGTGGACGTTGTGTTTATTGCACTGCACCAGCAACTTCGATTGATCACGTAATTCCACGTAGTCGTGGCGGGGCCCACAATTGGGAGAATGTTGTTTCGGCTTGTCACAAGTGCAACCATCAAAAGGCGGATCGCACTTTGAAAGAAATTGGTTGGAAATTAAAGACGCTGCCACGGGAACCAGCGGGTGCGGCTTGGAGAATTCTGGGAACTGGAAAGCCAGATACGAGATGGATTACATACCTTCGCCCATTTGGCGCTGAACATGGCGTTGCCTAAGATACTCATATGCAATTTTTCACTGGCGTTCTAAATCGAATTACTCAAGAAGATGGTTCACTTCCTGGAGAGCCGCTTGGAACATTTCTTGGACTAGTTTATTTCCTAGTTATTCCAACAGCGCTCTTTGTTGTTATTTCAGCAGTAGTTGCGCTTTCAACAGTTGATCGTAAGAAGAAAAACTCAACACTTACTCGTATCGATTAGGACCAAATAGTTTTAAGCATCCTTAGCTTGTGCTTTGAGGGAACGAGAAAGTGCGTCACGACTTTCTGAAACTAATCTACGAAGTCCTGCAGCCGCATCTTTGCCAGTTGTATCAAGCCAGTTGATGGTTTTATCTAAAGTTGCTTGATCGGTTATGTAAGTTGGGTAGCAGAGTTCTACGAAAGAGCTTCCGATATCAAATGATGCGTTATCCCACATAGTAAGTAGCGAATCAAAGTATGGATCGACATACGAAGTCAGTAAATCGCGTTGTCCAGACCGCATGAAGCCACGATGGATTGATGCGCGAATTGAACTTGTTAAATCCTCTTTAATAATCGAATTCCAAGCAGCAGCTTTCGCCTCAGCGGTAGGAAACGCGGCAACACAAGTTGCATGACCAAGTTGGCCATTGATTGTGTTATCTCGTTCTAGTTCGGCATCGAGTTGCGCGCGAGTAAATAATCCACGTTCGCAAAGTGCCAGAACAAACGTCCAACGCAGATCTGCATCAACTTTTAGGCCGGCAAGTTTTCCGTCTAGAAGCGCCCGTAATTGTTTTCCGTGTCCATCAGTCACTGCAAGGCCAGTAAAGATTCTGGCGTATTGAAGTTGGTGATCGCTCTCTGCCTTTGATGAAGCCAGCAGGTTTGCGATTCCATCTGCAACTTTGATTCGAAGTGAATCGCGGTTTGCTGGGTTTGCATAAAGCTCTACTGCAGTAGTCAATTGATTTCCGATAACAGTTACGACGGTAATGTCACTTTCACCTGGCAGACCAGCAAGTGCAATTTCTAAGAAGTCAGTTGCACTGATCTCGGCATCACGCAACATATCCCAAGATATTGCCCAGCACATTGCGCGAGTCAGGCCATCAGAGATATTTCCTAAGTGTGATTTGAGAGTTGCAATTGAACGTTCATCTAACCGAACTTTTGCATATGATAAATCACGATCATTAATTAGCAACAAGTCCGCAACCTTTTCACCTGCAAGTTCAGTAACAGTGGTGCTTGCACCAGCAACATCTAGTTCAACAGATTTACGCAGAACTACATCGTCGCCTTTAACATCATAAAGTCCGACTGCTAAGCGGTGTGGGCGAAGTTCTTTTGATCCAGCAGGAACAAGTGGAGCTTCTTGCATGATTTCAATCTTTGAATACTTATCATCAGATATCTCTAACTTAGGGCGCAAGGTGTTTACACCAGCAGTTTGCAGCCAGGTAGAAACCCAAGGCTTTAGATCTCGACCACTTGTAGCGGTTAGTTCGACCAATAAATTATCAAGAGTTGTGTTTGCAAAGGCATGCTTAGCGAAATACTTCTGCAGCCCTGTTATGAAGTTATCGCGACCGACGTGAGCCACTAATTGCTGAAGCACAGAAGCGCCTTTGGCATATGTAATTCCATCAAAGTTGGCGTTTACAGTTTCGATATCAATCATGTCTGAAACAATCGGGTGCGTTGAAGATAGTTGATCCTGGCGATACGCCCAGTTCTTACGTTCTGAGTTGAAGCCAGTCCAAGCAGTTACAAATCGAGTTCCTTCGGCTGAAGCCAAGTGTGAAGACCATTCCGCAAATGATTCGTTAAGCCACAAGTCATCCCACCATTGCATCGTGACCATATTTCCAAACCACATATGTGCCATTTCGTGCAGGATGGTATTTGCGCGAGCGTCGTACATGCGCTCGGTTACCTTGCTACGGAAAACCAACAGGTTCTCAAGGAAAGTTACGGCACCTGAATTTTCCATCGCGCCCCAGTTGAAATCAACCACAGCGATTTGATCGTATTTTTCAAAGGGATAAGCAAGACCGAAGACTTTTTCGAAATAGGCAAAGCCCTGTTTTGTCACAAGGAAAATATCTTCAGGATCAAGGGATTCAGCCAATGATTTACGGCAGTAGATTCCTAGTGGAACAGTTTTCTCGCCAACGTATTCATCGTGCACGTGATAATAAGGGCCAGCAATTAAGGCAGTTATATAAGTTGGAATTCTCGGAGTTGGTAGGAATTCCCAAACGTTCTTCTCGTCAGCGATTGAATTCTTGGCTTTAACCGGTGAATTGGAAATAACTTCCCAATGCGCAGGCGCAGTTACAGTTAATTGGAATGTCGCCTTTAGATCTGGCTGATCAAAGCATGGATACATCTTGCGGATATATGCAGTCTCGCCCTGAGAGTATAAATAAACTTCGTTATCTGCTGGGTCTACCGAATACTGCAGACCTTCACCGGTCTTTGAATAATCACCCAAAATTTCAATTACTAGTTCATTCTCCGCAGCTAAACCTTTTAGGAAAACACTTTCGCCGTCGTAACTAGCAACATCTACATCAGCACCGTTTAATTTGGCAGAAATAATGCGCTTACCGACTGCGTCGATAAATGTGTCATATCCAGGCTTGTTGCAACTGAATTTGACTATCGATTTAGCAATGAAGTTTTCTGGTCCTTGGCAGACATCGATTGTCACGACATAAGAAGTGACTGCAAGATGGTTGCTGCGTTCGCGTGCTTCGGCTCGTGAGATATTTAATCCAGGCATGAGCCAACCTTATCCATCCTTATCTAAGATACCCACATGAGTTCTCCCGAAAAGAGCAGCCTTTACAACCTGAGCAATAGGTCTTTTCGCCTACGCGGAACTCGCATTACCGAAGCCCAAGCAAAGGCAACCGATCTATTCTGGGATGAATTTGGAATTCTTCCTAACCACCCAATAGTTCCATCCGAGATATTTCCAACAAGTAAGCAAATTATTATGGAGATTGGAACCGGCATGGGAGAGGCCACTGCCGAGATCGCTCGCAATTTTCCAGACACTGGTTTCTTTGCCTTGGAAGTTCATCGCCCTGGCATCGGTTCGTTATTAGCCCGAATAAACGAAATCGAATTAACTAATGTGCGATTGATAAATGAAGATGCTCGAAAAGTTCTCGAAGAAAATATGCCTGACCAATGTCTAGATGCTGTCCATCTTTATTTCCCGGATCCTTGGCATAAGAAAAAACATTGGAAGCGACGAATTGTTCAAGAAGATTTTGTAGATTTGATTCACAAAAAACTAAAGCCTGGTGGCCATATTCATATCGCAACTGATTGGGTGGCATACGCCGAGTGGAGCCAAGGAAAATTTGGATCTGATTCCAGATTTATTGGGGGAGTAATTCCTAAACCTGATTTTCGCCCGCTAACTAGATTTGAGGGCAAAGGCTTAGGCAAGGGCCATGTTGTTACTGATCTAAAATACGTTAAGGCTTAGATCTTTCCAGTATCTTCATATTTTGCCATCAAATTAATTCTGCGAATATGTCGCTCATCACCTGGAAATGGTGTTGCAATAAATTTATCAACTAGCTCTAGACAAAATTCTTCGGAGTGCATTCGACCACCAATTGAAATCACATTTGCGTTGTTATGTTCACGGGCAAGAACTGCAGTTTCAAGCGACCAGACCAGTGCCGCGCGAATTCCTTTAACTTTATTTGCTGCCATCTGCTCGCCATTTCCAGAACCACCAAGAACTATTCCAAGTGAACCCGGATCATTTGCAACACCTTGCGCTGCTGGAATACAGAAAACTGGATAATCATCGAGAGCGTCATATTCAATTGGGCCGTGGTCGATAACTTCATGGCCATTTGCCTGCAGGTGTTTAACAATTACACCCTTGAATTCCAGGCCCGCATGGTCACTTCCTATGTGAATTCTCATTTCGCAATAATGGCAGAAAAGCCAAACGGCCCCCGCTATTTCTAGCGAGAGCCGCGTGGTTAACGTAGAGAGTTTGGAGATTAGCCTTGCATTTTCTTTCCTTTGCCCATTCTGTCTTTATCCATTTTGTCCATCTTTGAACCAGGAACAGATTCAACCTTCGCTGTTACACGAGTAGTTAAACCAGCCTTAGCGGTTGTTGCTTGTGTAGCAGTTAGCGTTCCTGCTGTTACAGCGGCATCAATCTGGGTTGACTTGAGATTAACAAGTGCGGTGATTAGTGCTGCTTTCTTGTCGCCAGCAAGTGTTGCAAGTGATTTACCAGCAGCACGTGCTGCTTTTAGATCAGCTTCAGTGATTCCGAGAGTTGCTTTAATTACCGCTTCAGTTGCCTCATGGTCCTTAGCGAAAACTGGTCTAACAGGTGCAGCTGCAGTTAACGCTGCAGAAATTGCATCTGCTTGTGCTTGTGTAAGAGTTCCCTTTGTAACTAATCCTGAAAGAACAGTTGCAACTTGTGAAGGAACACCTTTTACGCGATCACTATCAGCTTGTGCAGTCGATACTGATGCAAGAGTTCCGATTGAAAGTGCTGCTGCAATTGCAGCGGCGGCTAGTTTCTTATTCATAACTTCTTTACTCCTTTATGTAATCGCTACTTCCGTAGCTTTCGATCTGTCCCAGAACCTGAAGTGGTTACTTCCGGATACCCGTAGATAACATCCCTAGGCTGGGGAGAATAATGAATTAACCTGAATTTAAACTGTGAGTATTAAGCCTATGTAAATACAAGTATACGGAGAAGAGTGGCTGCACTCAACAATATCCTTGTATTGAAATGGAATTGCGCGCATTCTCTTTATTACATCGACCCTAAACCAAAGGAAATAGAAAGCGAAGTGCACCCCAAAATGTTTCGCTCAAAATCCTCAACAATCTTGGCGCTATCAATAACGTCGATTCTCGTATTTGGAAATTTAATTTCTGTATCTGCACAAACGAACACAATAAAAAAGGCTTCAATTTCTAAGGCAGGCCGCGTTGCTACACCCGGCATAAACACTTTATTAAACGGTAAAGGTGCACCAAAATCAACGCTAGGAATCGATGGTGACTTCTATATCGATACCAATAACATGAATATGTATGGCCCCAAAGCAAAAAGTAAATGGCCGATAGCGATTTCACTAAAAGGCGCAGCAGGAACAAATGGAACGAATGGAACAAATGGATCAACTGGCGCAATAGGTGCCAAAAGCGCTTCAACAAATGGAAGCGACGGTGCAACTGGTGCAAATGGAAGCGACGGTGCAACTGGTGCAACTGGTGCAACTGGTTCAGCAGGGCCAGCCGGAGCACCAGGATCTATTGGAGCAACTGGTCCTGCAGGTTCCAGTTCGCCCGGAGCAACTGGTCCCGCAGGAACTAATGGAATAAGTGGAAGTAACGGCACCAACGGAACTAATGGAGCTCCCGGATCAATTGGCGAGACCGGACCAAAAGGTGACACGGGTTCAAAAGGAGACACAGGAAGCGTGGGACTAACTGGGCCAGCAGGATCTAGTCCTTCAACTATGGGTCTACTTACTTTCACAACAATGATTGGTTCATCCTCATCAACGTCAATTAAGGACTTTGGAAACTTTGCACTTGGAAAAAATTACATTGTTCAATTGTTACTTCATGGCGTGGCTCAAGATAGTACAACTAAATTAATAAAATTTGCAGCGTCATCACCAGATTCTTTGGTGGTACTGACTCTGGATTACGCAGTTATAAATGGTTATACAAGCCGAAGCGGAAGTCCTGAGCAAGAGAGCAGCATCATTGCCACCATATTAGTAAATGGAGCTAACACAACACATGATTATTATTTAACTGCGACCATTACATGCAATGAGGGCTCAATTTCACCCGGATTGATTTTCAGTGGGTCATTTACTGGCATCCAGGTTGGTTCAATTTCCTAGTTAAACTAAAGATTCGAACATGGAGCGGGTGACCGGGATCGAACCGGCATGGCCAGCTTGGAAGGCTGGGGCTCTACCATTGAGCTACACCCGCAGATTTCGTGCGATACGCATGAATTGAGCGTGAACCAGGCGTTATGTTACACCGCTAAGGGGATTGGGATTGCCCACCTTTAGATTTCACCCTGAAAACGCAAGAATTTTCTTGGGAAGTTGCTGTGTGGTTTCGAGACCTACTTGGAGGTAGCGGCTAATCTCGGCTTTATCTTCCTTCGGCTTGTGCGCCGTGATTGCACACGGGGTCGCAAACACCCCCGATACCAAAATCAGAAGGGAACAACCATGCTAGATAGTTACTTCAAAATATCTGAACGTGGCTCAACCGTAGGTCGCGAAGTACGTGGTGGTTTCGTCACGTTCTTCACAATGGCTTACATCGTGGCACTTAACCCGTTGATTATCGGTCTTTCAAAAGATGCTGACGGAAAGTTCCTCGGAGGTGGCGACGCTCCAAACCTTGCAGCAATTGCTGCGGCAACTGCGTTAATCGCAGGTGTTCTTACAATCCTGATGGGTGTAGTTGGAAACTTTCCACTGGCGCTCGCAACCGGTCTTGGCCTTAACACTTTCGTTGCAGTAAGTATTGCATCGCAGATGTCATGGGCAGATGCAATGGGACTCGTTGTTCTAGAAGGAATCATTATTACCATTCTTGTATTGACTGGTTTTAGAAAAGCGGTTTTCGGTGCGGTTCCTGCGCAACTTAAGATCGCAATCTCAGTAGGTATCGGTCTTTTCATTGCGCTGATTGGTCTGGTTGATGCGGGCTTCGTTCGTCGCCCTCTAGCTGGCCCAGTACCCGTAATGCTTGGAGATAGCGGAACACTTGTTGGTTGGCCAATCGTTGTATTTTGCTTTGGACTTCTATTGATGATCGGACTTATGGTCAAGAAGGTCAAGGGTGCAATTCTTATTGCAATCATCGTTTCAACTGCGGTTGCGATTGCAATTGAATCAGCATTCAAGATTGGGCCACTATTTGATGGTGCAACAGGAAAGACAAATCCAAAAGGTTGGAATCTAAACGTTCCTGCAATACCTTCCGATGTCGTTGCTACACCTGACTTTGGACTGCTCGGACAATTTAGTCTTTTCGGATCTTTCGAAAGAATTTCACTTGTTGCAGCAATTCTCTTCGTGTTCACCCTTTTGCTATCTGACTTCTTCGACACTGTCGGAACAGTTACAGCAATCGGTCACGAATCAGGATTGATTGATAGCAAGGGCGAAGTTCCAAACAACAACAAGATTCTTTTTGTTGACTCGGTGGCCGCAATGGCCGGTGGAGCTGGAAGCATCTCTTCAAATACCAGCTACATCGAATCAGCGGCAGGTGTTGGTGAAGGTGCGCGAACAGGTTTGTCATCAGTAGTTACTGGTGTGCTATTCCTGTTGACCACATTCCTTGCACCGCTTGTTGCAGTTATTCCTTACGAAGCAGCAACTCCTGCTCTTGTAGTCGTCGGATTCTTGATGATGTCACAGATCAAGGGCTTGGATTGGGCGGACTACGGAATTGGAATTCCTGCATTCCTAACAATTATCTTGATGCCATTTACTTACAATATTTCTGTAGGTATCGGCGCAGGATTCGTTTCACATGTTGTGATCCGTATTGTCCAAGGCCGTCGTAGCGAAGTTCATCCGCTGCTTCTCTTGGTATCAGGTCTCTTCATGGTCTACTTCTTAAGCTCTCCAATTAATACCTGGATCGGCTAATAAAGTAGTAATTAAGTAATAGAAGTAAAAAAGAAAGGGCTCGGGGGAAACCTCGGGCCCTTTTTACTTTTTCAGGGGCAAACCCCTTGGTTTTGGGAAGGGAATTTAGGGCTTAGAATTCGGACTTACGCCGCGGGGCGTAGCGTAGTGGCTAGCGCGCCTGCTTTGGGAGCAGGAGACCGGAGGTTCGAATCCTCTCGCCCCGACAAGAACTATCAATTCTTAAAAATATAACTCAAGGAGCAAAGTGAAAAGCGCAGTCGAAACTCTTTCCCCAACTCGTGTAAAACTTTCGATTGAAGTTTCTTTTGAAGAATTAGAGCCACATATTTCAGGCGCCTATAAAGCTCTCGGTGAGCGAATAAATATCCCAGGCTTCCGTAAAGGCAAAGTGCCACAAGCGATGATTGAACAACGTGTTGGCCGCCCAGCAATTTTAGATGAAGCAATCAATTCATCAATTTCTCCTTTTTACGCCGCAGCCTTAAAAGAGCAGAATGTTTTTGTAATTGGCCGCCCGAATATCGAAGTTACTGAACTCGTTGATCGTGAGAAGTTTTCATTCACGGCTGAAGTAGATGTGCGCCCAGAATTAAAGCTTCCTGATTTTTCAAAGATAACTCTTACCGTTGAAGATGTTGTTGTTTCTGATTCAGAAGTGGCTGAGCAAGTAGATGCACTTCGTGCTCGTTTTGGAACATTAACAACCGTTGAAAAAGCTGTTGAGAATGGTGACTTTGTTTCACTGGATTTAATCGCAACAATCAATGGTGAAGCAGTAGAAGGCGGAACTGCGAATGATCTTTCATATGAAGTTGGCACAAACCGCATGGTTGATGGCTTGGATGAAGCGCTCATTGGTTTGAAAGCAGGGGAGTCAAAGCGATTTGATACCAAACTTGTTGGTCAGAAGGATGATGAAAAGGGTGCAGTTGATGCAACCGTTAAAGCAGTTAAGCATCGCGATCTTCCAGAGTTAAACGATGATTTTGCAAAGCTTGGATCTGAATTCGAAACTTTGGCCGAACTTCGTGCAGATATTCAAACCCGCTTAGAGCGCGTTAAGCATCTTGAACAAGGCGCCCATGCCCGAGATCTTCTAGTTGAAAAACTTATTGCAGATGTCGAAATCCCGCTCCCAGAGAACATCATTGAAGATGAAGTTAATAATCACCTTGAAAAAGAGGGTCGCCTTGAGGATGCCGAGCACCGCAAGGAAGTTACAGAAGAAGTAACTAAGTCATTGACCCAAGAAATCCTCTTCGACAATATCGTTTCTGCCGAAAGCGTTTCAGTAAATGAGAATGAATTAACCGAATATTTGATCCGTGCTTCCCAGCGTTATGGAATGACACCTGATCAATTCATTAAAGAAGTTTCTGAGGCTGGCCAAATCACAACAATGGTTGCCGAAGTATCCAGAGCCAAGGCTCTTGCAGGTGTCCTATCTCGCGTAAAGGTTGTAACTACTTCTGGCAAAGAAGTAAACCTTGAAGAGTTGGCACCGAAGCAAGAAGCTCCAGCCGCCGAATAACTCGGCTTTCTCTCTAGGCGAACACTCAAACCAAGCTTTTTGCCAATTTGCGGAAGCATTTGGCCGCAAACATTGTTAGTGTCATTGGTAGGAAAAAAAGATTAAATAACAATCAGGAGGAAGTTGTGGAACTCAATACACCGCGTCTTGCGGGTTCGGCACCAAGTGGTGGATTAGATGACCAGGTTTACAACCGTCTTCTAAAAGAGCGCATCATCTTCTTAGGTTCAGTAGTTGAAGATTCAATGGCAAATGCCATCTCTGCGCAACTGCTTTTACTTGCAGCTGAAGATCCAGATAAAGATATTTTCCTTTATATAAATTCACCAGGTGGATCAATCTCTGCTGGTATGGCAATTTATGACACCATGCAATACATCAAGAATGATGTTGCAACAGTTGCAATGGGACTTGCTGCATCAATGGGCCAGTTCCTATTGTGCGCAGGTGCACCAGGAAAGCGATACGCACTTCCACACGCAAGAATTATGATGCACCAACCATCAGGCGGTATCGGTGGAACTGCATCAGATATCAAAATTCAAGCAGAACAAATGTCATTTACAAAGAAGAAGATGGCAGAACTAATTTCTTTCCACACTGGACAGAAGCCTGAAACTATTGAAGCTGATTCCGATCGCGATCGCTGGTTTACTGCAGATGACGCTAAAGAATATGGTTTCGTTGATCACGTTGTTCGCTCAGCCGGACAAGTTGCTGGAAGCGGAGGAACAGCCAAATGATAAATAGCCGTTACGTACTTCCTACCATTGAAGAAAAGACTGCTTATGGATACAAGCGCCTCGATCCATATACAAAACTCTTCGAAGAGCGCATTATTTTCTTAGGCCAGGCAATTGATGACACTGTTGCAAACGATGTTATGGCGCAGCTTTTAACTCTGGAATCTATGGATCCAGACCGCGACATCATGATGTACATCAACTCGCCTGGTGGTTCTTTCACTGCATTGACTGCAATTTATGACACGATGCAATTTGTTCGCCCAGATGTAATGACAATTTGTTTGGGTCAAGCAGCTTCAGCAGCAGCAATTTTGCTTGCTGGTGGCGCAAAGGGAAAGCGTTATGCCCTTGAACATGCTCGCATCTTGATTCACCAGCCATACAGCGAAGGTGGCGGACAAGGTTCTGATATCGAAATTCAAGCTCGCGAAATTATGCGCATGCGCACCTTGCTAGAAGAGATGTTGGTAAAGCACACCGTTAAGAGCGCAGAAGAAATTACAAAAGATATCGAACGCGACAAGATCCTTACTGCAGCAGAAGCTGTTGAATATGGATTGATTGACCAAGTTATGGTGAGCCGTAAGGCAACAGCCAAGTAATAAATAAAATTCGCCTATAAGCGAACAGAGTTAGGCTGGGATTTGCTCGCAAGAATCGGGGCAAAGTCCTAGCCTTCTCTTATGAATACGCGCATTGGTGAATCTGGCGATCTCTTGAAATGTTCCTTCTGTGGCAAAACCCAGAAGCAGGTTAAGAAGTTAATCGCTGGTCCAGGAGTTTATATCTGCGATGAATGTATTGAACTCTGTAACGAAATTATTATTGAAGAACTTGAAGAGACAAGTTCCCTTGGGCTTGCCGAACTTCCAAAGCCACAAGAAATTTATGAATTCTTAGATCAGTATGTTGTAGGTCAAGATCGCGCAAAGAAGTCGTTATCGGTAGCGGTATACAACCATTACAAGCGCGTGCAATCAGGTGAATCAAAGCGCGAAGAATCTATTGAGCTATCTAAATCAAATATCTTAATTCTTGGCCCAACTGGTTGCGGCAAAACATTGCTAGCCCAAACTTTGGCCCGCATGCTTAATGTGCCATTCGCAATTGCAGATGCAACCGCTTTAACTGAAGCAGGTTATGTTGGCGAAGATGTTGAAAATATTCTCCTAAAGTTAATTCAAGCAGCTGATTATGATGTTAAGAAGGCCGAAACCGGAATCATCTATATCGATGAAATTGATAAGGTCGCACGTAAGAGTGAGAATCCATCAATTACTCGAGATGTATCTGGCGAAGGTGTGCAGCAAGCACTTCTTAAGATATTAGAAGGAACAACAGCGGCAGTTCCACCACAAGGTGGCCGCAAGCACCCACATCAAGAATTTTTACAGATCGATACGACAAACATTCTATTTATTGTTGGTGGCGCATTCGCCGGCTTAGAAAAAATTATCGAAGGCCGAAAGGGTAAGGCTGGTGTTGGGTTTAATGCAACGCTTCAAAGCGCAGAAGAGAACGCGGCAAAAGATTACTTTGTTGATGTAATGCCTGAAGATTTGTTGAAGTTTGGAATGATTCCAGAGTTCATTGGTCGTCTGCCAATTCTTACAAGTGTGGAAAATCTAGATCGCCCAGCACTTATGGAAATTCTCACTGAACCAAAGAATGCATTAGTAAAGCAATATCAAAAACTATTTGAATTAGATGATGTAGAACTCGAATTTTCACCAGATGCACTTGAAGTTGTAGCTGATCTTGCAATTAAGCGCGGCACTGGCGCTCGTGGACTTCGTGCGATTATGGAAGAAACTTTGCTTGGCGTTATGTATGAAATACCATCAAAGCCAGATGTCGCAAAGGTGATAATTACGCCACAAGCAGTTCTTAAAGAAGCGGCTCCAACATTGGTCAATCGCCCTGCTGGCGGCCCTAAGCGTCTAAGTAAGGCTGAGAAAGGCGATAAGTCAGTGAAGAGTTCAGATGAGAAGAGCGCTTAATCTAGACTGAACTCCTATGAGCGAGGGCAATAAATCTAATAAGAAAGAGTTAGCGGCAACTTTCACGCCCGCTGATATTGAAGCGCCGCTCTATCAAAAATGGTTATTAGCTGGTTACTTCACTGCAGATGCAAAATCTACAAAACCGCCATTCACAATTGTTATTCCACCACCAAACGTAACTGGAAGTTTGCACATTGGTCACGCACTAGATCACACGCTTCAAGATGTTTTAATTCGCATGAAACGCATGAAAGGTTTTGAAGCGTTATGGCTTCCTGGAATGGATCATGCAGGAATTGCAACCCAAAATGTTGTGGAGAAGCAGTTAGCAGTTGATGGTTTATCAAGACATGACCTTGGTCGCGAAAAATTTGTTGCAAAAGTTTGGGAATGGAAAGAAGAATCTGGTGGCTTAATTCTTGACCAGATGAAACGGTTGGGTGACTCTGTCGATTGGTCACGTGAGCGATTCACAATGGACGCTGGACTTTCTAAGGCAGTCCTTGAAATATTTAAGCGGTTATATGATGCGGAATTAATTTATCGAGCAGAACGAATTATCAATTGGTGTCCAAGATGTTTGACTGCGCTTTCAGATATTGAAGTTGAACACAGTGATGATTCTGGTGAATTTGTTCAAGTTCGTTATGGCGATGACGATATTTCAATCGTAGTTGCAACAACTCGTGCCGAAACAATGATGGGCGATGGCGCAGTTGCAGTTCACCCCGATGATCCAAGATATAAAGATTTGATTGGCAAGCTGGTTTTATTACCGTTAGTTAATCGAATGATTCCAATTATTGCTGATGAATTAGTTGATCCAGATTTCGGAACGGGCGCGGTAAAAGTAACTGGCGCACATGATCCAAATGACTTTGAAATGGCGATGCGTCACAACATCGAAATGCCAATTATTATGAATGAGCACGGAGTTATGGCTAATTCCGGAACCAGATTTGATGGTATGGATCGCTTCGAAGCGCGCAAGGAAGTAGTAGAAGAACTTCGCAAGCTTGGCCGAATAGTTTCCGAGAAGCGCCCGTACGTTCATGCAGTTGGACATTGCCAACGTTGTGACACAACTGTTGAACCAAGACTTTCTAAGCAATGGTTTGTAAAGGTTGCACCACTTGCTAAGGCTGCCGGAGACGCAGTACGTGATGGTCGAATCAAAATTGAACCAGAAGAATTAGCACCAAGATATTTTGAGTGGATAGATAACATGCACGATTGGTGCATCTCTCGCCAACTTTGGTGGGGACATCAGATTCCGGTTTACTACGGACCTAACGGCGAAGCAGTTGTTTGTGGTCCCGACGAAGTTCCACCTGCAGGTTACATCCAAGATCCAGATGTTTTGGATACTTGGTTCTCATCTGGATTGTGGCCATTTTCAACTTTAGGTTGGCCAGATAAAACTGATGATCTTGCTAAGTTTTTCCCAACAAGTGTTCTCGTAACTGGATATGACATTCTGTTTTTCTGGGTTGCGCGCATGGTTCTTTTGGGACTTTTTGTTACTGATGGCGTTGCACCATTCCACACAATTGCACTACATGGTTTAGTGCGCGATCGATTTGGTAAGAAGATGAGTAAGTCTCGCGGTAACACTGTCGACCCAATTGAATTCATGGATAAATACGGATCTGATGCGCTGCGTTTTACATTGGCTCGAGGAGCAAATCCAGGAACTGATCAAGCAATCGCAGAAGAATGGATTGGTGGATCTAGAAACTTTGCCACCAAGCTTTGGAATGCATCACGTTTTGCAATCATTAATGGCGCAAATATTGATGGTGAATTACCAGAATTTAATTCATTAAATGCAATTGACCAATGGATATTGACGCGTTTGGATGAAACGGTCGAGTCAGTAGACCAATTACTCGAGAAGTTTGAGTTCGCCAAAGCTTGCGAAATTATTTATCACTTTGCGTGGGATGATTTATGCGACTGGTACCTAGAACTCTCAAAGGCAACTTTCGCTGCCGGGGGAGATGAGGCAGCCAATTCCAAACGTATTCTTGGCCATGTCTTAGATCAACTATTACGTTTAATGCATCCGATGATGCCATTTATTACTGAAGAGCTCTGGTGTTCATTTACTGGTCGCGAAACCTTGGTTACAGCCACTTGGCCAAAATCAAATACCGAGAATAGAAGTGATGCTTCAAAAACAATAGTTGCCCAATTGCAGGATTTAACAACAGAGATTCGTAGATTTAGAAATGATCAAGGTATTAAAACATCAGCAAAAATCGGTGCGAATTTCATTGGGCTAGATTCACTTTCAAAATATGAAGCGGCAATCCGCTTTGTCTGCCGGATTGAACCAATCGCCGGAAGCGCAAGTGCTGCAATAGAAGTTGGAAAAGTAAAGGTTGAATTCGATTTAACCGGAGCTATCGACGTCGTTGCCGAGCGCGCTCGACTTACTAAAGATTTAGCAACAGCCGAGAAAGATCGGGCAACTGCCAAAATTAAATTAGAGAACGATGGCTTTATGGCGAAGGCGCCAATCGAGGTCGTTCAAGAAATTAGAGAACGACTTGTCCAAACGAGTGCTGATATTGAAAGTATCACTGCTCAACTATCTGTACTTCCGACTAAGTGATGACATCGCCGGAAGATTTAGAAGTAATCAAAATAATCGAAACTGCGCTTATGAAGCGTTGGCCTGAAAGTAAAATTGAACCTTCATTGGATCGTATATCGGCACTTGTTGATGCCTTAGGTGCGCCGCAGCTTTCGTATCCCACAGTTCATATTGGTGGAACAAATGGAAAAACCAGCACCTCACGTATGGTGGATGCGTTATTTTCGGAACTTGATTATCGAACTGGCAGATTCACAAGCCCACACTTAGAGAGCTTCTTGGAGCGAATTTCTATAAAAGGTGAAGCAATCGCACCAGCAGAATTGATTGCTACTTACAACGATATTGCGCTGTATTTAGATTTAATTGATAGCCGAAGTGATGTTCCAATTTCCTACTTTGAAGCGCTCACAGCAATGGCTTTTGTTGCATTCGCTGAGCATCCAGTTGATATCGGAATCATTGAAGTTGGTATGGGCGGAGATTGGGATGCAACAAACATTGTGCAGAGCGCAGTATCGGTGCTTATGCCAATTGGTTTAGATCATATGGAATATCTTGGTGAAACAATTGAAGAGATTGCACGAACTAAGTCTGGAATTATTAAGCCAGAATCACATGTTGTATTGGCAGCACAAGAACCAGAAGTCGCCCGAATCCTCTTAGAAAAAGTTGTTGAAAAATCTGCAATCCCTTATCGCGAAGGTCTGGAATTTGCTCTAATAAAACGAGACATCGCTGTTGGTGGGCAATTGATTTCAGTTCGTGGTGTCCATAGTGAATACACCGATATTTATTTACCACTCCATGGTGCGCATCAGGCAGCTAATGCCACAGTTGCAATTGCAACAGTTGAAGCATTTGTCGGAGTTGCGTTAGATGAAGAACTGGTCCGAGCTGCTTTCGCAAGTGTTTCATCTCCGGGTCGACTCGAAATTCTGCACCGGGATCCAACTGTAATTATTGATGCCGCTCATAATCCCCATGGCGCAACTGCGCTAGCCGACACCATTCGAAATGAGTTCGATTTTGAATCAATATTCTGTGTTTTAGGAATACTTGGCGAGAAAGATGTAAAAGGAGTTTTGAAAGCGCTTGAGCCAGTTGTTGACCGGTTAATAGTTACAAAATCTGATTCACCAAGAGCGCTTCCAGTTGCAGAATTGTTTGCGGAGGCGGTTCAAGTATTTGGTAATGACCGAGTATTCAAGGAAGATGATTTAAACTCGGCGATTACTTACGCAATGGAACAGGCAACTTTAATTAATCAGGTGAGTGACGGAGTAAGTGCGGTTGTCATAACTGGTTCAGTTGTAACCGCAGGTTCTGCCCGCGTGATTTTGCGAAAGATTGGAAGGTCGGAGAATAAATGAGAGTTTTGAGTGCAGCAGTCTTAAGCATGGAAGCTTTTGTAATGGGCTTTGCCGTTTTACTCGCTATGGGCGATCACAGTGGCGCCGCACTGTCTTTGGGTGGGCTAATTGCAATCTTGCTATTACTTAATGCTGGCTTAATGAAGAAGAAAATAGGCTGGATTATTGGTTCAATTCTGCAGGTTGCAATGGTTGCATATGGTTACGTTGTAACTTCGATGTATTTTATGGGCGCACTTTTTGCTGCACTTTGGATAGCCGCCTTTATTGTGGGGCGCAAGGGTGAGGCAATCAGGGCCGAGCTCCTAAGGCAGAAACCCCTCAAATAACCACCCCAAATTCTCGGATTAAGAACTTTTGGGCGCCCGCATTAGACTAACGCCCGTGAATTCCCAAAATTTAGAACGCACCCTAATCCTGGT
>CANLEG010000019.1 GCA_947489605.1 Actinomycetota bacterium | reverse complement strand
TGCGCTTGCCTCAGCCAGCGCAGGGAGCGAATGATGTCAACAGGAACAAAAACAGGAACAGGTCGCGTAGCACGCGTTATCGGTCCGGTTGTGGATATTGAATTTCCAGCCGATTCGATGCCAGCGATCTTCAATGCGTTGCATATTGATGTGACACTCAGCGGTGAGAAGCGCATGCTTACACTCGAAGTGGCACAACACATCGGTGACAACTTGGTTCGCGCGATTTCGATGCAACCTACTGACGGCATGGTTCGCGGTGCGCTTGTTTCAGACACCGGTTCTGCAATCTCAGTTCCAGTTGGTGACGTTACAAAGGGCCACGTATTCAACACACTTGGCGAATCACTAGATGTTCCTACATCTTCACTAGATATTAAAGAGCGTTGGCCAATCCACCGCACTGCACCTGCATTCGATCAACTCGAATCAAAGACCGAGATGTTTGAAACTGGTATCAAAGTAATCGACCTACTAACACCATATGTTCGCGGTGGAAAGATTGGTCTATTCGGTGGTGCTGGTGTTGGTAAGACAGTTTTGATTCAGGAAATGATTTATCGCGTAGCTGAAAACTTCGGTGGTGTATCTGTATTCGCCGGCGTAGGAGAGCGCACACGTGAAGGAAACGACTTGTTCTTAGAAATGACCGAGACTGGCGTTATCAATAAGACCGCATTGGTCTTCGGCCAGATGGATGAACCACCTGGAACTCGTCTTCGCGTTGCACTTTCAGCGCTAACAATGGCGGAATACTTCCGCGATGTTCAGAAGCAAGATGTGCTTCTATTCATCGATAACATCTTCCGTTTCACACAAGCTGGTTCTGAAGTATCAACACTTCTTGGACGTATGCCATCTGCAGTGGGTTACCAACCAACACTTGCCGATGAAATGGGTCAATTACAGGAGCGTATTACTTCAACTCGCGGTCACTCGATTACATCGATGCAGGCAATTTATGTTCCTGCTGATGACATCACCGACCCGGCTCCACACACAACATTCGCACACTTGGATGCAACAACAGTGTTGTCTCGTCCAATTTCCGAACTTGGTATCTATCCTGCGGTAGATCCACTTGACTCAACATCACGTATTTTGGATCCGCGTTACATCGGCGAGCACCACTTCCGTGTTGCTAACCGCGTAAAGCAAATCCTTCAGCGCTACAAAGATTTGCAAGACATCATTGCGATTCTTGGTATTGATGAATTGTCAGAAGAAGATCGTATCCTTGTAGGACGTGCTCGTCGTATCCAGCGCTTCTTGTCACAGAACACATTCGTGGCAAAGGTCTTCACTGGCCTTGATGGTTCATTCGTTCCACTAACTGAAACAATCTCGGCATTCGAAGCACTTGCAGATGGAAAGTATGACCACGTTCCAGAACAAGCATTCTTTATGTGCGGTGGCTTGGAAGACGTTGAAAAGCGTGCAGCAGAATTGGCTAAGGCATAATTCAAATGTCTGCAAACTTAACTGTTGAAGTTGTATCTCCGGAGAAACGGGTCTGGTCTGGCGAGGCGAAAATGATTTCAGCTCGCACGCTAGAAGGTGACATCGGTGTATTGCCGGGTCACGCACCGCTTCTTGGAGTTCTAGTTGATGGTCAAGTAAGCATCAAAGTTGCTGATGGAACCACTCAAGATTTTAATATTCACGGTGGCTTTATCTCTGTTTCAAATAACCGAGTATCAATTCTCGGCGAATCGACTGATTAAAAAGTAATTTAAATATGGCGCGAAACTTTAGCGCCAAGCGCTAGTAAAGCTTCAACAAATCCTGGATACCCACGATCAACGTGGAATGCATCCTCGACAGTTGTTATTCCTTCGCTCACTAAACCTGCTAGAACTAAGCCGGCTCCGGCACGAATATCTGTGGCAGCCACAGGCGCACCTGACAGTTGTTTCTTACCTGTTATAGAGGCGTGATGGCCATCGACATGGATATCAGCACCAAGTCTTTGTAGTTCACTCACAAACATAAAGCGGCCTTCGAAAACATTCTCAGTAACAATGGAATTTCCTTCAGCAATCGCATTCATAGTTATAACGAATGGCTGCAAGTCAGTAGGAAAGCCAGGGTAGGGAAGTGTTGCAATATCGATTGCAACAGGACGTTTATCCATGCGAACGCGGAACCCGTCATGAATAGTTGTAATAACAGCACCAGCTGCGACCAACTTATCTAACGGAACTTCTAAATGTTCTGGTCTACCGCCATGAATAGTTATGTCGCCTTGTGTCATGACCGCAGCAAAGGCCCAAGTTCCCGCAACAATTCGATCAGTTAACGTTGCGTGGGTGGTTGGTTTTAATTCTTTGACGCCAGTAATTGTTATTACCGGAGTTCCAAGTCCTTCAATCTTCGCGCCCATTGCAATTAAGAATTCGCCAAGGTCTACTACATCGGGTTCACGTGCGGCGTTATCGATAGTCGTTATGCCTTTAGCAAGAACTGCCGCTGTCATGATGTTTTCAGTAGCGCCAACACTTGGGAAATCAAGCGATATTGCAGCGCCCGTTAATCCATTGGGAGCTGTTGCAATTACATAGCCGTGTTCTGAATGCGCCTCTGCGCCAAGATCAATCAGACCTTTGATATGAAAATCGATTCCCCGAGAACCAATGGCATCGCCACCGGGAAGTGCAACTTCAACTTTGCCAACTCGCGTTACAAGTGGACCTAAAACATTTATTGATGCCCGCATCTTGCGAACCAAATCATAATCTGCGCGATGCCCAGGGACTTTTGGCACCAATATTTTCATGGTCAACGCATTTCGATCATAAGAACATTTGCAACCAAGGCGAGTTAGTAGTTCTTCCATGATATGAACATCAGCTATATCCGGAACATTTTCGATGGTGCTTTCCCCAACCGCCAAGAGGGATGCCGCCATCAATTTAAGAGCAGAATTTTTTGCGCCATAAACAGTAACTTCTCCAGAAAGACGGGCGCCACCTACAACCTGGAAATACTCATTCGTATTTTCCATAGTGAATACCTCCGGCTTCCTGGTTTCGAGTGGTCTAATCGTAGTGAGTGAATTAGGCTCACCCCATGGTAAATCTAACGCGTATATATACAAAAACTGGCGATGATGGCACTACCTCTCTTGGGGACATGAGCCGCACATCAAAGAATGACCCGCGATTAGAAGCATATGCAACTGTCGATGAAGCTAATTCATCGATTGGTGTTGTTCTTGCCCTTGGTCAGATTAAAGATCCTCAAATTGTTAAATTACTAGTACGCGTTCAAAATGATTTATTCGATGTTGGCGCCGATCTCTGCACTCCAGTAATTGATGATCCTAAAATTGAGCCACTTCGTGTTATCGAATCCCAAGTTACATATTTGGAAGAGCAGATAGATTTTTACAACAAAGATCTAGAGCCTTTGCGTAGTTTTATTCTGCCATCTGGAACTCCAGCCGCTGCCTTGTTGCATGTTGCGCGGACAGTTGCTCGTAGAGCGGAACGAAATACTTGGCATGCAATTCACCAATTTGGTGGTGGAGTTAACTCTTTAACTGCTAAGTATTTGAACCGACTTTCAGACCTGCTATTTGTATTAGCTCGCTTTGAAAATAAAACCAAGGGCGATGTGCTCTGGGTTCCAGGAGCGAATCGCTAACTTCTTGTTGGGCTCTTGGTATAGGTGTTGCTTGGAATCTTTCCGATTTGCGGACCAGAACGACAATTTGCAGTGTAATTACCGATTCCTAAACCATCTGCTATTGGTTCATCGCTTACCAGCAAAATTGCTTTTATAGTCTTTGCCTTTGAACCTGCAACTAAAGTTGTTAGAGATCCATAAATAATTCTCTGGGTTGAATCGGCAGGATCTACTCCTAAGACATTTGAAGTTATCTCCCACCAATCGCAGCCGGTTTCAGATCCCACAAATATGCCAAGGCAGGCGACCTTGTCACAAAACTCAATTAAGTTCTTCTGAATATATTTGTTCTCAGTGCCAGCAATTCCAAGCTCTTTTGGTGTGGCTGTTTTCGCAAAGAGAACGCCCTGCTTTTCAAAACCTGGTGGCGGCCACTTAAGTGGCTTTTTTGTTGGGAAATTTTTCTTCTTTCTAACTACAGGCTTCTTTGGAGCAGGTTTTTTTACTACTGGTTTTTTTGTTGCTGGCTTCTTAACGACTTTTGCTTTCGTAGCGGCGGGCTTAGGAGTTGGCTTAGTTGTAGCGGCGTTTGCCTGCACTGGGGCTAGAAGGCAGGCCGCAATAAATAGCGCTATCAGCTTCTTCATTTATCTGACCACTTAAAAGTTTTCAAAGCCAAGATCGTTCCAACAACAGTCCAGATGAGTAGAACGATTGCGATCTGTGGGATTTCCCAACTCTTGGCAACCTCTTGTGTAGCAAAACTTTCGGGAAGAAATACTGAACGCATTCCTTGAGTAAGCCATTTGAGTGGAAATAGTGCAGCAAATTGTTGCATCCATTGTGGAAGGGTTGAGAATACGAAGAAGACACCACTAAAAAATTGCAAAATAATCACGATAGGGGATACGACAGCAGATGCGCCGCGACCATTCTTTGGGATTGCTGAGAAAGCGATTCCTAATATTGTGGAGCAGATACTTCCTAGAAGTATCAACCAGGCAAAGCGAAGCCATCTCTCAGTTGTGTTTGGTAGATCTAAGCCAAAGAGCGCAGCCCCAAAGCCCATCAAGGCACCAACTTGAACAACCATTGCGACAAAAACGAGAACCGCTTTCCCAATGAAATAGGAAATTGGAGATACTGGAGTTCCACGAAGCCGTTTTAGTGTTCCAAAATCCCGTTCAATTGGAATCATAATTGCGAGTTGTTGGAAGCCAGTATTTACAAGTCCAGATGCAATCATTCCGGCGACAAAGTATTGGCTAAAAGTTACACCTGGCGCGAGGTCGCCTTTGAAGACTGAACCAAAAATAAATAACAACATAACTGGAAACAAAAGTGTAAACACTACAGATTCACGTTGTCGCATGAATTGTTTTATCTCAAGGCCGCCGCGAAGGAAACCAACTTTAATTATGCTTGGTTTCATACTTGCCCAATCATCTTTAAATAAATATCTTCAAGTGATGGTCGAATCACGGTCAGCTCTGGAACTTCGCCGCCAAATCTTGACGAAAGTTTTACAACTTCGGCTGCCGGGGAATCACTTTCAATTTCTTGTTTTAATCCATTTTCCAACCAAGAGATTCGAGCTTTGGCGGTATTGCGCCCACCAAGGTTTTCAGGCGTGGAAACTTCAAGTATTTTTCCATCTACGATTACTGCAACGCGATCTGCAAGTGCTTCAGCTTCATCTAAGTAGTGAGTCGTGAGCAAAATAGTTGTGCCTTCATCGCGTAATTTATGAATTAAATCCCAGAAAGCACGACGCGCCTCAGGGTCAAAGCCAGTTGTTGGTTCATCAAGAAAGAGAATTTCAGGATTTCCGATGATGCCAAGTGCGACATCCAAACGGCGGCGTTGGCCACCAGACAGGGTCTGAATTCGAGCCATTGCTTTATCGGTTAAGCCAACTTCATGAATTACGGCCTCTGGATCTCGGGGATTTGAATAGTAATTTGCAAAGTGATGAACAGTTTCAGCAACTGATAAATCTTGAGAATCATTAGTTGATTGAAGAACGATGCCAATTCGATTTCGCCAAGCCCAGCTATCGGTTCCAAGTTTCGCAGGATCTTGCCCAAGGACTTTCACTTCGCCACCATCACGGTTTCGGTAGCCTTCAAGGATTTCTACCGTAGTGGTTTTGCCGGCGCCATTTGGGCCAAGGATTGCAAAGATTTCACCTCGCGAAACATCAAGGTCTATTCCAGCAACCGCATCCTTGGAGCCATTAGCTTTCGAGGTATAACTCTTTTTTAGGCCTCGAACAAAGATTGCTGATTCATTTACCACGTCAATATCTTGCCCTAAAAGTTGGGATTATCGGAATGCACGCGAGAGAATAAGGCTGTGAGTCCGCGCAGAAATCATCCCAAGAAGTCCCAAAAACGGGCTGCAGACAGCGAAGAAGAGCGTCATGTTTCTCTGTCCAGTGAAAGTGTTGAAGAGCACTCTGAGGGCATTTATCGAGTTCGAAGAATTACTGGTTCTACTTCAACAAAACCATATCGATGTCCTGGATGTGATCAATTAATTCCTACTGCGACACCGCACACTGTTGCCTGGCTGGAAGAAGATGTCGAATCACGTAGACATTGGCACACGGTTTGTTGGACGAAGCGAAATGATCGTAAACCTAGAACGCTTAAATCTAAGGGTGGCCCGCGTTATTAGGCAGTCTTAGCCAATTCCTTTGGAGTGAAGAGTTTTAATTGCAAATTTTATAAACTTATCGGCAAACTTAGTTCGGCTAAAAGTTGTAAAAACAATCGGAATATTAAAAATAGTTTTAACAACTGTTCTTGGGTAAGTAAATTCCAACAAGCCTTCTGGGCCGTGAATTCGTCCGTATCCGCTGTCTTTTACGCCGCCAAACGGAACAGATGCTATTGCAGCAAATGCAATAACTGAGTTAACAGAGACCATTCCGCATTGCAATTGGGAAGCGATTTTTTCGCCATTACGTTTCGACCAGACCGATGCGGCAAGCCCATATCTAGTTGCATTCGCCAATCGAATTGCTTCAGCCATATCGGCAGTTCGATTTATGACAAGTGTTGGCCCAAAAGTTTCTTCAGTCACAGCAGTTGAATTTTCTGGTACATCAACCATGATTACTGGCTCTACAAATGGCGCTTTGACTGAATCAACACCACCGATAACAAACTTCGCACCTTTCGAGGCCGCATCATCAATGTGGCTCTGAATAACTTTCAATTGAGATGGCATCGTGGCTGGTCCATAATTTCCATCTTTACCTGGATGAACTTGCTTTGCGAGCTCTGTAATTTTTGCAATAAATTCATCGGCAACTTCATTTACAACATAAACGCGCTCGGCGCCAATACAAGTTTGGCCAGCATTAGACATTGCAGACCAGAGCGCATATTCAGCAGCACGATCAATATCGGCATCAGCTGCCACCAACACTGGATCTTTACCACCACATTCGAGAACAACCGGAACCATGCGTTCGGCACAAGCGGCCGCAACTTTCTTCGCAGTTCTAGTTGAGCCAGTAAATGAAATTTTATCGACAGGTGATTCAGTAAGTGCTTTGCCGGTTTCAGGTAAACCGGTTAGGCAGGTAAAAATATCTGCGAAGGGTGCAATATTTGCAAAACTAGTTGCAAGCCAATGTCCAACACCAGGTGTGAACTCACTTGGTTTAAAGACAACAGTATTTCCGGCAGCAAGTGCATATGCAATCGAACCCATTGGAGTAAAGATTGGATAATTCCATGGACCAATTACTCCAACAACGCCCATCGGAACTCTCGTAACACTAGTTTTCATATTGAACATCAATAAGCCAGAAGGTCGATGTTGTTTTGAAAGTACTCCTTCTGCATGTTTCGCTGCCCATGCTAAATGTCCAAGTGCGAGAGTTGCTTCTAACGTTGCATCACTTATTGGTTTTCCAGTTTCGGCTCGAACTAATTCTGCAATCTCATCAACTTGTTCTGTGATTTCGGCTGCCCACTTTAAAAGAACTTTTCGCCGACCCCTAAAGCCAAGTGCTTGCCAGGCCAGACTCGCGGCACGCGCACGATTTACCGCAGCGTTTACATCTGCTGTCGAAGTATTGGCATAGCTGGCAAGAACTGCGCCATCGACCGGATTGTGGCTATCAAAGCTCGAAGATGTAATGGTTTCCATTGCGCAAGACTAAACTTATTTTGTGTCAGAGTTAATACGCCCAAGCACTGTGTTGCCGGCTAATCGCCGATCCATCACGATTGAAACCGCTGATGGGCTAAATCTAATTGGGGAAGTGGCAACTCCAATTGGAAATCGAAGCGCTTCGGTTCTCTGCCTGCATCCACTTCCAACAGCTGGCGGCATGATGGATAGCCATATTCTTAAGAAAGCAGCCAATCGATTGCCAGCAATGGCGGGGCTAGAAATCATTCGGTTTAACACCAGAGGAACAACATCCGAAGCAGGAACTAGTGATGGAACATTTGGTGAGGGAATCACGGAAAAGCACGATGTAGAGGCCGCAATTAATTATTGCTTTAATGAAATCGCAGTTGAAAAACTTTGGGTGCTGGGTTGGTCATTTGGAACAGATTTAGCACTTAAGTATGCAAGGGATCCTAGAATCCAAGGTTTAATCTTACTGAGCCCACCACTTCGAACTTCTGAAACCAGCGACCTTGAATTTTGGGCAGAAGACGGAAGAAGCATTACCGCACTTATTCCAGAACATGATGATTATTTGAAACCTAAAGAAGCTGCAGAAGCGTTCAGAATAATTCCGCAAATTACTTTGGTAAATGTAGATGAAGCAAAGCATCTCTGGGTTGGAGAGCCTTCCGTTTATCGCGTCCTGACTGAAATTGTTAGATTAATGGCTCCGGGAAAGTTACCTCTTCCAACTGAAAGTTAACTCTTATCTGCCTGCGGATAAACAACTTCTTCAAGGATTAATAGCACTGCAGCAGCAATCGGAACCGCCAATATTCCGCCAACCAAACCAAGCAACGATGTTCCAATAAGAGCCGCAATAATTGTCACTAGCCCTGGAATAGAAAGTGAACGTTTCATAACTCTTGGAGTTAATACATAATTTTCGAATTGCACGTATACGACATATGCAATGAATGCTATGGCCGCGATAAGTGGCGAATCAGTTAGTGCAATTATCGTAACTATTGATATTCCGATGAAATGACCGATTAGTGGAATCAGTCCACATACAAATACGACAAGTGACAGGGCAAATTTGTAGGGAAGATCAAGCGAGAATCCCAAAATCAAAATGAAAATGCTGGCAAAAAATGAAATCGTAATTTGGCCACCGACGAAGGCGCCAACTCTAAAGATAATTGCATCACTAATCTTTGCAACTCGCTCGCGGCGGCTTGCAGGAACTAGTCGATAAGCATCTTGGGTAACTGTAGGCAGGGCGGCAAGGAAATACAGAGTCAGTACTAAAATTGTTAGGATTGAAAAAATGCCAGAGATAAAAGCTTTTCCGACACCAAGGACTCCACCAAATGCTCCGATTACAAACTTTCCATCTTTAATCGATGATTGAACCTTCTCCTGAATTGTGTCAACTACTCCATAATCTATATTTAGTTTATTTATAGTTGCATTACTCTTTAAATCTGAAATTAATTGTGGCGCATTGCTTATTAGTGCATTTACTTGATCAATTATTAGCGGAGCAGCGACCCAAATAAAAAGACCCACGAAGGCAACAACTGTTGAAACTGTTACAGCGACAGATTTGCTTCGATTGAGTCCTCGACGTTCGATAAATAGGACTGCCGGGTTAAGACCCATTGCAAAGAAGAGTGAGATAACGATTAATACGAATACTTGGCTGGCAGAGGCAAAAGCTCGCAATAATGTGATGGCGATTACGGCGCCAGATGCGGCAAGGAATCCAAAGTAGAAGGGATGAGAGTGATTTAGCCGTTCTCCGATTGTTCCGAAGTCTTCGGGAGTGACTGCCTTCTTTTTTCTAGATAAGGAAGGTCGTTTCAAGATTGGTTTTAACTTTGCCATAGCGTTATTTTAACGTTGCGTTAAGAAAAAATAGGAGAGAATAGCCTCGTGGCTGACCTACGAATAACCGGACTAGCAGAAGAGATGTCTTCTCTCGCTCAAATGCCATGGTCAAAGCAGTTGGAGGAGTGGCCCGAAGATTCCACGCTTACGGATATGCGTGGTATTTCCCGGCACATAGTGCGGTTGATAAAAGTTAACGAAAGCCATGATTCGCCCATTTTCGCAATCAAAGAGACTGTTCCAGAATTCGCAAATAGAGAATACGCGCTACTTCGGGAATTAAATAACCGAGAAGCCCCATGCGTTGAACCGGTGGCAGTAATTGAAAACCGGAAAGATGATCAGGGCGAGGATTTACCAGCGGCTCTGGTCACACATTATCTGCCATTCTCACTGCCATACCGAGTAATTCTCAGCGGGCAAATTACGCCACACGAAATTACAAACATGGCAAACGCACTAGCCTTGTTATTGGTTCGACTCCATCTTCTTGGTTTTTGGTGGGGGGATTGCTCACTTTCAAATACCTTGTTCCGTCGTGATGCCGATCAATTTGCGGCCTATCTTGTTGATGCTGAAACTGGTGAATTTCAAACTCGCCTTACCGATGGTCAACGCGAGCACGATTTAGAAATTTCACTCTTTAACGTCGCAGCAGAACTTGAAGACTTGAAGATTGCTGGCGTTCTAACAGCTGATATGGATCCAGTTCGAGCAAGTGAAGGTGTGATCAAGCGATATCGCAGACTTTGGAAGGCGCTTCGAGAACCACAAATTCTTGATCCACATGATCGTCACGCAGTTGAAGGTGCAATGCGTCAACTTCAGGATTTAGGTTTTGCAGTTGAAGAAGTTGAAGTATCAATAAATGGCGACAAGGGTGAATTAAAGTTTCAACCAAAACTTGTTGCTGCTGGGTATCACCAAAATCGCTTACTTGTCCTATTGGGCATTCAGGCCGAAGAACTTCAAGCAAAGAGATTACTTGCATCATTCGATCGTTTCCGCGGTCGTGAAGCAACCCCTAAGCCACCAATCCATGACAGCGCACGCAGATGGCTTCGTGATACCTATCATCACGTAATGAATCAAGTTCCAGTTGAATTACAAGATCGAGTTGAGCAAACACAAATGTTCCATGAAATCTTGGAACATCGCTGGTATGTCGGAGAACAAGCTGGGCATGATTTAGGTCTGGATTTTGCAACCAAGGATTACATCGAAAATATCTTGCCATTTAGAACATATGTCGGAGTTACGGTTCCTGGGATTCACGAACCTCCATCAAAATAATTACTGCTAAATCTATGTAGGATTACGGCATGAGTTTGCCCCCGCTGCCAAAGAACTTTGCCAGTGCGGTTGATTTAAGCAGTTTAGGAAAGCCAGCGGCACCAGCAATTGCAACTCCTGGAATTGCCGTAAATCAAGAGAATCTAATTGCTGAAATACTGCCTGCATCTAATCAAAAAGTTGTAATCCTTATTTGTTGGTCACCTCGAAGCGAACAAGCTATTTCACTCCTCGAAGTCATGGGTAAATATCATCAAGCCGATCTTCTTGAAAATGGCGAACCTGCCTGGATTCTTGGAACTGTAAATGTTGATGCCGAAGTTCAAGTTGCGCAGGCGCTACAAATTCAATCTGTACCAATTGCCATTGCAATTATTCAAGAACAAATGGTTCCGCTATTTGAAGCGGTGCCAACTCCAGAACAAATCAGACTAGTGATAGATAAAGTAATTGGGCTGGCGGCTGAACGCGGCGTTGGCCAAGCACTTGCAAAATCTGAAGTGATGGAAGCCCCTATAGAGCCAGAAGAAATTGCAGCGATGGAAGCTCTAGAGAAGAGTGATCTTCTAGGTGCTAAAGCCCAATACGAAAAGTGGCTGGCACGTAAACCGGGCGATGCGTTAGCGAAACTTGGTTTAGCACAAACTGAATTAATTATCCGAGTGAAAGATCTAGACCCAAATGAAGTTATGACACTTGCTGGTTCAAATCCGAATGAGATAACAATTCAACTAAAAGCCGCTGATGTAGAAATCGCCAGCGGGTTAAATAAAGAGGCCTTTGCTCGTATGATTCGGTTCGTGAAGACTAGCGAGGGCGATGAGAAGAAAGTTGCACGTGAACATTTATTGCAATTATTCGCACTTGTGGATCCTTCTGACCCAGATTTGATTGCGGCACGTAAAGAGTTAGCAAGTGCACTCTATTGAGTACAAAATTCTCAAAGGTAGAACGTCGTGCTTTGAATTATCTATTCTTGCCTTTTGGAATTGGTGGCATGGCAATCGCTACAAGATTTCCCGAACTTCGTGATCAACTTGGCGTAAACAACGGCACATTCGGAACTTTATTAAGCCTTGGTGGAATCGGCAGTTTGCTTGGATTTATTTTGGTCGGTAACTGGGTCCACAGTTACGGCGTAAGACCAATTGTTACATTTGGATCCACTGGGCTATTTGCTTCACTTGCTCTTTACCCACATATGCATAACGCCAATTACTTTTTACTTCTTAATATTTTTGCATCCTTCTGTTGGACTTCATTCCATATCGCTAATAATGCGCAAGCAATCCACCGACAGGAAGAAGTGGGAGAGTTAATCCTTCCGAAACTTCATGGTCTCTGGAGCCTGGGCGCCCTCGTAACGTCCTTAGTTGCGATTGTTATTACGCCATTTGTAACACTTTGCTGGCATATCGGTGTAACTGTTTTTGTGATGTGGCTTTTCACTATGTATGGCATCGTAAAATCAACACCATTTTTCATTGACAAGAATGAAGAGGCTGATGCATTCCCAAGTTTTTCAATCAAAGAAATTGCCAAGACCTTTCATTTCCAACCAGTAATTATTTTAGCTATGGTGCTTGCAATGCAGGTAGAATTCTCGATTCAAGATTGGTCGGCAATTTATGCAAAAGACACCTTAAAGATGAGTGCTTCGGCAAGTATCTGGGGTTATGCGGTATTTATTGGAGCGATGATCATTGTTAGATTCAATGCAAAACGCCTCTCCGCAATATGGAGTGAGCGCCAATTAATTTCCAAGTTACCAATCTTGGGCGGCGTGGGTTTTGGAGTCTGTATCTCACTTGGAACCTGGCTATCGCATACAAATCAAATTTTGGGATTCATAGTTTCCCTAGTCGGGTTTGCACTTGCAGGTTTCGGCTCTTCGATTCTGGCACCAACGTTATTCGGTATTTCTTTCAGAAATTCTTCGCTTCCAAGCAGCGTTGTTGTTGCTCGAATTGGACTTACTCAGGTAATCGCAACATTCATTGCAAAATTTATAATTGCGTGGGTTGCACAAGCCACATCAGTAACAATTGCAATGCTAATTCCAGCACTAATGTTGCTTGCCACAGCAAAGTTTTCTTACCTTGGCAAAACTACAAAAGATTAATCTCAGCCAGAACCTTCAGTATTTCCAGGATCGGCAGCGCTGATGTCATTTAAGCGATACTTTTCAAGAGCCTGTTGAACTACCTTAGCTTTTACTTCGCCAGCTTCAGCAAGTCTTGATAGCGCAGCAACAACAATCGATTCTGCATCAACTTTAAAGTGACGTCGAAGCGCACCGCGAGTATCTGACAATCCGAAGCCATCGGTTCCAAGTGAGTAGAAATCTTGTTCAATCCAAGGAGAAATTTGATCTTGAACTGCGCGCATGAAATCGCTAACTGCAACAACAGGACCATCTTGTCCACGTAATTTCTTGGTTATGTAAGCAGACTTCTTATCGCCAGGATTTAATAAGTTATGGCGATCAACTGCAAGGCCATCGCGTCGAAGCTCGTTCCATGAAGTCACAGACCAAACACTTGCCGCAACACCCCAATCATCTGCCAGAAGTTGCTGTGCTTTAACGGCCCAGTTCATTGCAACACCAGATGCGAGAAGTTGAACTTTCTTCTTGCCTCGAGTTGCAGGGGAGTAGAGATAAATTCCCTTAAGCAAGCCATCAACATCTAAATCATCAGGTTGTGCTGGTTGCACATATGGTTCGTTGTAAACAGTTAGGTAGTAATAAACGTTCTCACTGTTCTCGCCATACATACGATTTAAACCATCACGAACAATGTGTCCAAGTTCGTAACCGAAAGCTGGGTCGTAGCAAACAATTGCTGGGTTGGTTGAAGCCAGAAGATGTGAATGTCCATCTTCGTGTTGCAAGCCTTCACCGTTTAGCGTTGTTCGTCCTGCAGTTGCACCTATAACAAAACCGCGTGCCATCTGATCCGCCGCAGCCCAGAATGCATCGCCGGTGCGTTGGAAACCAAACATTGAATAGAAGATGTAAATCGGAATCATTGGAACATCGTGCGTTGAATATGAAGTTCCTACTGCGGTGAACGAAGCAGTTGATCCGGCCTCATTAATACCTTCATGCAAGATCACGCCCGAAGTAGATTCCTTATAAGAAAGCATTAGCTCACGGTCTACTGATGTGTAATTCTGGCCGTGAGGTGAGTAAATCTTTAGTGATGGGAACAATGAATCCATTCCAAAGGTTCGCGCTTCATCCGGAATAATTGGGACTAAGTGCTTGCCGATACCTGGATCTTTTATCAAATCCTTTAGTAAACGAACAAACGCCATAGTTGTAGCAATTTCTTGATGACCAGAACCGCGAAGCACCGCTTCATAAGTTTCGATTGGTGGTTGTGGAAGTGGCGCAGAATCTTTGCGACGTGATGGCATCGAACCACCCAGGACGCTACGGCGTTCCATCATGTATTTGTATTCCGGAGAATCAACACCAGGATGGTAATAAGGAGGTGCCTTCGCATCGATTTGTTCATCGGTCAGTGGGATATACAAAGTGTCGCGGAATGCTAGAAGATCTTCATGTGTCATCTTCTTCATTTGGTGAGTTGAATTTCTTGCTTCGAAGTGCGAACCAAGTGTCCAGCCCTTAATTGTTTTCGCAAGAATTACAGTTGGTCGACCGTTGTGTTCTGATGCTTGCTTATAAGCCGCGAACAGTTTGCGGTAATCGTGACCACCGCGCTTTAGCGCCCAAATCTTTTCATCTGACCAATCTGCAACCATCGCAGCAGTACGCGGATCGCGGCCAAAGAAATGTTCACGAACATAAGCGCCTGATTCAGCTTTATATGTTTGGTAATCGCCATCAGTTGTCTTGGTCATCAAATCAACAAGTGCACCTTCGCGATCCATTGCAAGAAGTTCATCCCACTCGCGGCCCCAAATAACTTTAATAACATTCCAGCCAGCGCCACGGAAAATAGATTCAAGCTCTTGAATTATCTTTCCATTTCCACGAACTGGTCCATCAAGTCTCTGTAAATTACAGTTAACAACAAAAGTTAAGTTATCTAAGCCTTCGCGGGCTGCAAGGCTAATTGCGCCAAGTGTCTCGGGTTCATCGCACTCGCCATCACCAAGAAATGCCCAAACATTCTGATCACTTGTATCTTTAATTCCGCGGCCCTGTAAATAACGGTTGTAACGTGCTTGGTAAATAGCATTGATTGGACCAAGTCCCATTGAAACTGTTGGGAATTCCCAGAACTCTGGCATTAAACGTGGATGTGGATATGAAGATAATCCGCCACCTTCATGTGAAAGCTCCTGACGGAAACCATCCATCTGATGTTCGGTTAAACGACCCTCAAGAAATGCGCGTGCATACATTCCTGGACTTGCGTGACCTTGATAAAAAATCTGATCTCCGCCACCCGCGTGGTTTTTTCCACGGAAGAAATGGTTAAAGCCAACTTCATAAAGCGAAGCCGAAGATGCATAAGTTGAAATATGTCCACCAACACCAATACCTGGACGTTGTGCACGGTGCACCATAACTGCGGCGTTCCAACGCATAAATGCGCGAATACGACGTTCGATAAATTCATCGCCAGGAAAATCTGGTTCTTGTTTTGGTGGAATTGAGTTTATGTAATCTGTTGCGCGAAGTGCAGGAACACCAAGATTGTTTTCACCGGCACGATCTAACATCGCAAGCATTAGATAACGAGCACGAACTGGTCCAGCATTTTTGAGAACTGCATCTAAGGACTGGGTCCATTCAGCGGTCTCTTGCGGATCAGTATCGACTAGCTGATCGATTAAATGGTCCGGGGCCTGGTCGCTAATGCTCATAGACGTATCTTTCCACGAATTTGGCATGAACTTTCCACCCAATGCCCTATTACCTCTTGCGTAATTGCCCAAGGTTCGGTGGACTTCTCCCACAAAGCATCTACCGTCGCAGATATAGAAATATACAGAAAGAGGAGGAAGAACCCCGATGGGGGTCGATCAAATAGTTGAACGTCTCGCTCTCCAACCCGGAGAGTTGATTCTAGAAGTCGGTCTTGATTCCGACTGTGACAACGAATTTCGCAGTGCCATAGAAAAGCGAACTGGCACAAAATTTATCGAAGATGCCACAACCGAAGTTGTCGATGCGGTTTTACTGTGGTGGCGCGATGGTGACGGCGATCTCGTCGATGATCTTATGGATGGCCTGACATATTTAACTGAAACTGGCCCAATCTGGTTATTAACTCCTAAAGTTAATCGAGATGGACATGTAGAACCAAGTGATATCCAAGAGGCCGCACCAATCGCAGGTCTTGCCCAGACGGTATCCTTTGCCATCGGAAACGATTGGACCGCAACCAAATTAGTTGCCAGAAAAGCCAGTCGTAAATAACTAGGAGAATAAATGTCATTAGAAATTGGATCAGCAGCACCAGAATTTAAATTAATGAATCAACATGGAGCCGATATCTCGCTCTCATCTTTTAAAGGTTCAAAGAACGTTGTAGTCACCTTCTATCCATTCGCATTTTCTGGTCTTTGCACTGGCGAACTATGTGGGCTTCGTGATGATCTAGGTGCGTTCCAAAATGATAATGTTCAATTAATTGCAATCTCTTGCGATCCAATGTATTCCCTTAAGGCATTTGCAGAACAAGAGGGTTACAAGTTCCCACTCCTTGCTGACTTCTGGCCACACGGCGCAGTTGCAAAGGCATATGGTGTTTTCAACGAAGAACGCGGTTGCTCAACTCGTGGAACATTCGTAATTGATAAATCCGGAATCCTTCGCTGGCAAGTAATAAATGGCCTCGGAGAAGCGCGTAATTTGGCTGATTACAAGGCTGCGCTCGCATCACTCTAATGTTCACTAATAGATAAGCACTGAATTTTTAATACTGCCAATCTGCAGGTAGAGTGCGGCAGTACGTTTGGGGTGGTTAGCTCAGTGGTAGAGCGCCTCGTTTACACCGAGGATGTCGGGGGTTCGAAACCCTCACCGCCCACCAGCATTACTTCTGTTTGAAAGCCGCAAGAATGTGAGGAGCGGCGCCTTTGTACATCTGATCCACAGAGATATCTAACGAAGCCTTTACGTTATCTTCAAAAGAATTGCCAATCAATTGATTCTCAATAAGTTTCCTGTAGGCGTCGAAACCAAATTCAGCGATAACCCACTCATACAAAAGTGCTCCAAGCGAATATGAAGACTCGTGTGCTTCAGTGAAAAGTCGACGGTTCTCAATCTTCTTCAGAGCGGATTCGACCGCTTTTGCAGAGGTTAGCGTTCCAAATAACTTCACCTCAGATTGAGTCTTCTTTTCCCGGATAAATCCAGAGTAAAGATTTAGATATTCTTTTGGATTCTTACTCGCTATAGCAAATGAGATTGTGTTGGCCGAACCTTCTCGAAACGTCGTTGGAAATGAGAGGGAATAAAAATCTTGACCGTCCATTGATTGGTTTGGACTATCTCGCCAGAAATCTTCCCATTTTGGTCTGAAGTAGTAGTCCTGTACAACATGCCAGTATTCGTGAGGCATAACTTGTATTGAATAATTCCTGAGACTATACAAAT
>CANLEG010000018.1 GCA_947489605.1 Actinomycetota bacterium | reverse complement strand
ATAAGACGCTGAAGCCGAAGCCAAAAGTAAGCAAGATGTCGGCAGCAGCAATGAAGAAGTTTAAGAAGAAGCCATGCTCTTTCTGTCGCGATAAGGCAACTTATATCGATTACAAAGACATCAACCTACTTCGTAAGTACATCTCAGATCGCGGCAAGATTCGTGCTCGTCGCGTAACAGGTGCCTGCACACAACACCAACGTCAGATTGCTGCCGCGGTAAAGAATTCCCGCGAAATGGCACTTCTGCCTTACACCTCAACAGCGAGATAAGGGGAATAACCAATGAAACTTATTCTTACTCGTGAAGTATCAGGTCTAGGACAAGCTGGCGATGTTGTAACCGTTAAAGATGGTTTTGCTCGCAACTTCCTATTGCCTCGCGGCAATGCAATCGCTTGGAGCCTTGGTGGCGAAAAGCAGATTGAAGGAATCCGTCGTGCTCGTAGTGCTCGTGAAATTCGCGACCTCGATCATGCAAAAGAAATTAAGGATTCACTTGAAAAGACCGAGATTGTTATCAAATCAAAGGTCGGTGCAACCGGAGTTCTATTCGGTTCAGTGACAGATAAGGACATCGCTGCAGGCATTAAGGCTGCAACTGGTCTAGATATCGATCGTCACCGCGTAAAGGTTGCTGGACATATTAAGAAGCTTGGTAAATACACTGCGAAGGTTTCACTTCAAGGTCAAATATCTGCCAACGTTAATATTTCAGTCGAAGCAATTTAATAGCTCTAAATAGTTAGGAAACTAGAAGGCCCGTCTCGAAAGAGGCGGGCTTTTTCATTTCTAAGAGATTTGCGAGATTTGTGAAATTTCTTAAATATTGAGATAAAAAAATAAATCTTTACCCACAGGTTTCGACCTTATTTTGAGCGTAAACGAGGGTTGACCCTCGCACTTGTCCACCTTTTTTCCACTGTTATACACAAGTTATCCACTCCAATTCCCAACTTCTCCACACGCTCGCGCACACTTAAAAGGCGCCTTCTAACACCTATCACCCTAACCTCAATAAATTACGCACGTTAGAGAAAATAGTTTTGTCAGTGGTCCTTGGGAGGATGTCTATATGAGCATCGCAGAACTTCCCAACCGCGGAAACAACTCCAACAACCGAATTCCTGCAACAGTTGAATTCGAACGCACACCACCACAAGATCTAATCGCCGAGCAAGGCGTTCTTGGTGGAATGTTGTTGAGTAAAGAATCAATCGCAGATGTTGTTGAAATTATTCGCGAACGCGATTTTTATCGACCAGCTCATGAATTAATTTACGACGCAATTTTAGATTTGTATGGTCGCGGCGAACCTGCCGATCCAGTAACCGTTGCGGCTGAATTAACAAAGCGTGGCGACATCGCTCGTGCTGGCGGCGCACCTTATTTACACACACTTATAAATTCAGTTCCGACTGCGGCGAATGCTGGTTACTACGCAAAGATTGTTCGCGACCATGCAATCATGCGTCGGCTAGTTGAAGCTGGTACAAAGATTGTGCAACTTGGTTATTCCGGCGAAGGTGAAGTTGATGACGCCGTTGATCAAGCCTCTGCAGAAATTTTTCAAGTAACAGAACATCGCACAACCGAGGATTACATTCAGTTATCCGAACTTTTGCCTGCCGCACTCGATGAAATTGAAGCAATATCAAATGGTGTTAAAGGCGAAGGCGTTAAGACTGGATTTAAAGATCTCGATACCTTAACCAACGGTCTGCATCCAGGAAACATGATTGTTCTAGCTGCGCGTCCTGCAGTTGGTAAATCAACACTTGGCCTTGATATTGCACGTTACGCATCGATTCACAATGGCGATCCATCAGTTATTTTCTCACTTGAAATGAGCCGCTCTGAAATCACGATGCGTATGCTCTCTGCAGAGGCTCGCGTTGCTTTGAACAACATTCGTTCAGGTGCGCTTACAGATGAAGAGTGGGGCCGATTAGCAAAGCGAATGGGCGAAATTTCCCAAGCACCTTTGTTTATTGATGATTCACCAAACCTTTCACTTATGGAAATTCGCGCAAAAGCCCGCCGCTTAAAACAACGCCACGGCTTGAAGTTAATTGTTATCGACTACTTGCAGTTGATGACTTCTGGAAAGCGCGTAGAGAATCGTCAGCAAGAAGTTTCAGAATTCTCTAGAAATCTTAAACTTTTAGCAAAGGAACTCGATGTTCCAGTTATCGCAATTTCACAGTTAAACCGTTCGCCAGAACAGCGCGCAGATAAGAAGCCGATGCTCTCAGATTTGCGTGAATCTGGTTCTATTGAACAAGATGCTGACGTAGTAATTCTTCTGCACCGTGATGATATGTATGACGGTGCGAATCGATCTGGTGAAGCTGATTTAATTATTGCTAAGCACCGTAACGGACCTACAAGAACAATCACCGTAAGCGCGCAATTACACTTTGCAAGATTTAGCGATATGGCCCCAAGTTATTCTCAGAACTCAGAAAGTTTCGTAAAGGACAATTAAATTACAGGTGTAAGCGTTCCACTCTCAACACTAAATACCGCGCCCATAACCTTTACATTTTTTGCAAGTAATGGGTAGCTTTCAATTCTCTGAATATCTGTGATTAAGGCTTTCATCTGATCTTTAACGGTACGAATTTCAATACCTCTGGTATCAATTCCAGATTTCTCTAATATCGCGGCATGAATTTCCTGCTCTTCACCACTCGCCATTTTGCAATCGGTATGCGGCATAACCAAAACTCTTTTAACTCCAAGAAGGTGAGTTGCAAGAACTAAAGTACGAAGTACGTCTTCCGTGACTCTTGCACCAGCGTTGCGCAAAATCTTTGCATCACCGGCTTCCATCCCGACAATATGCAGTGGATCGATTCGGGAATCCATGCAGGTAACAATCGCTAAACCTTTTCGCGCCTCACCACTTAAACCATTTGATTTGAAGGTGCTGGCGTATTCCTTGTTAGCCCCAAGCAGATCTGCAAAATTTTCCATAGGCCGAATTTACCCTAAACGCTTATTCGTGCGCGGTTAGCCAAGTAAATACCAATCAGTACAACTACTGCGCCAACAGATTGGATGAAGTTGAGTTTTTCATAGAGGAAAATCCAAGCAAATATTCCGCCAAATACCGGTTCCAACATTCCAATCGAACTGGAGGTTGCAGCACTTAAACCACGTAGCCCGTTTAGAACTAGGAAATAAGGAACCGCAGTTCCAAGAACGATAATCCACAAAATTAGGTAGTAGGTGGGAATCGATATTCCGGCCAAACGACCCGTTAGTTCGACAACTCTTCCCAACTCCTCAAATGGGAAAGTCCACCAAGGTTGAATGATTGCAAAGAAGGCAGATGAAACTCCAAAGCCCCAAGCCATCGTTGCCTCGCTTGACTTAACCCCAACTAATTTTTCACCAACTAAAAAATATAAGGCAAGAGCAAACGCATCTAGTAGAGCAAAGGTCACGCCTAAACCATCAAGAGTTAAGCCACGCCAAACCTGAGCAATTAGTACTAAGCCAGTTAAGCCGGTAACTAGTCCCCACCACATTAATTTAGAAACAATTTTCTTCTGGATAAAACGCATCCAAAGCACAATCCAGATTGGAGCGGTGAATTCAATAATTAAGGCAACTCCTACGTTCAATCTTTGGATCGCCAAAAAATAGAAGAGATTCACTGCAGCAAAGCCAAATAGACCAAAAGCAATAAAAATTGGAAGTTCCTTGCGATTAATTCTTAAAGAGTTTTTGTTTTTTAGATAAACATATAAGAATAAAACTAAGAATGCGCCCATCGTTCTAATTTGGGTAAGGCGGAAAGCTGACAGTCCACTTTCCATGGCAAGCTTCGCTGGAATGCTGCTAATTGCAAAAAATAGCGAGCCAAATACGAGATAGATCTCGTGTCGTAGATTCTTAAGCACGGTGAATCTTAGCGACCCAATTGAGTTAAAAGGCGCTTTCTGAGATCTCCATTAAGTCACCAGTTTCGCTCAGAACAATTTTTAATTCAGCTTTTATGTGTGGAAGAACTGTTCTTACGAAAAACTTTGCAGAGGCAACTTTTCCAGCATAGAAATCGGCATCACGGCCGGGGTTAGCAGATTTGGTAATCGCAATTTCTGCTTGGCGTAATAACAACCAAGCAATAATTACTTCTCCCACAGACATCAAAAGGCGAGTTGTATTCAGGCCAGCTTTGTAAATTTTTTCTACATTCTCTTGTGATTCCATTGCGAAACCTACAAGAGTTCCGGTCATTGCATTTAAATCTTCTAGAGTTTTTGCAAGCGCAGCTTTCTCTTCAGCTAGCTCGCCACCAGATGCTGCAAACGCTGCGATTTCTTTTCCAAGTAAGCCAAGTGCGCGGCCGCCATCTTTAATTATTTTGCGGAAGAAGAAATCTAAACCTTGAATTGCTGTTGTGCCTTCATACAAAGTATCGATCTTTGCATCGCGTACATATTGTTCAAGTGGCCAATCTTCCGTAAATCCAGCTCCACCAAATGTCTGAAGTGATTCGGTTCCAAGTAAAACCCAAGATTTCTCACTGCCATAACCTTTAACAATTGGGAGCAATAAATCATTCAGCGCTTCCATGTCATCAGTTCTATCAGTGTCATTGGCTGCCTTCGCAAGCAAAATTTCATCTTGAATTGATGCGGTGTACAAAATAAGTGCGCGCATGCCTTCGGAATAGGACTTCTGCACCATGAGCGAGCGACGAACATCTGGATGATTAATAATCGTTACGCGCGGGCTTGCCTTGTCAGCAGCTTTAGTTAGATCTGGTCCTTGCACGCGAACCTTTGCGTAAGCCAGCGCTTGTTGGTAGCCAGCGCTAAGTGTCGCGATTGCCTTGGTTCCAACCATCATGCGGGCGTACTCAATAACTTTAAACATTTGAGCAATACCTTCATGAACATCGCCAAGTAGATAACCAACGGCAGGTTCTTTCTCGCCAAGATTCATTTCACAAGTGGCTGAAACGTTTAGTCCCATCTTGTGTTCAATACTTGTTACGTAAACTCCGTTGCGCTTTCCAAGTTCGCCAGTTTCAAAGTCAAACATAAATTTTGGAACCAGGAATAAACTCAAACCTTTTGTTCCAGGACCGGCGCCTTCTGGACGTGCGAGAACATAATGAACAATGTTTGGATTTAAATCTGAATCACCAGAAGTGATATATCTTTTTGTACCTGTGACGTGCCAAGTGCCATCGCTCTGTTGTACGGCCTTTGATCTTCCAGCACCAACATCACTTCCCGCATCTGGTTCTGTCAATTGCATCGTGGCGCCCCAGTCGTTATCGACCATAAGTTTTGCCATTTTTTTCTGATCATCATTACCAAGTACATAAGCAACATGTGCGAATGCAGTACCTGATGCATAAATATGAATTGAAGGGTTTGAACCCAAAACCATTTCGGCAATTGCCCAACGAAGTGATGCTGGAATTAGAGTCCCACCAATTTCAACTGGAGCGTCGATACGCCACCACTCGTTATCCATAAATGTGCGGTATGACTTCTTAAAACTTTCTGGCAATTTAACATCGCCGGTCTCTTTATTGAATTGCGCACCTAATCGATCGCTCTCAATAAATGATTCAGCAAGATCGTTTTCAGCTAGCCGCTTGATCTCTTCTAACATTCCCGACGCGGTTTCGCGGTCGACATCTTTGAAGATGGTTTTGCCCATAACTTCATCACGCTTAAGGAGATCGAAGAGGCAGAATTCGATATCGCGCAGGTTGGCGGTGTAATGGCTCATGGCGCAATAATGCTACCCGCCAGTAACTTAATCAAGCATCGAATCTGACCCAAGAGGACAAAAGAGGATATAGGGTCGCTCCGTGCTACTAAGTGATCGCGATATTAAGGCCGAAATCGCCGCTGGCCGCGTAAAGGTCGAACCTTTCGACGGCGCCATGATTCAACCATCGAGCGTGGATGTTCGGTTAGACCGATTCTTCCGAGTCTTTGAAAATCATAAGTATTCAGTAATTGATCCATCAATCGAACAACCAGATCTAACGCGCGAAGTCGCAGTCGAAGCAAATGAAGAATTTATTCTCCACCCTGGGGAATTTGTTCTTGCAAGCACTTACGAAATTATTACCTTGCCAGATGACATCGCCGGACGCCTAGAAGGAAAGTCTTCACTCGGCCGACTCGGCTTACTCACTCACTCAACCGCAGGTTTTATTGATCCTGGTTTTTCTGGTCACATCACTTTAGAACTTTCAAATGTTGCGAATCTTCCAGTGAAACTATTTCCTGGAATGAAGATTGGCCAACTCTGTTTAATTAAGCTCTCCTCGCCAGCCGAGAATCCTTACGGTTCAGCGCTTTATGGATCAAGATATCAAGGCCAACGCGGCCCAACCGCGAGCAAGTCTTGGCTAAATTTCCACCAATCTGAAATTAAGTAAACTCTAAGGAATTAAATCAGTGAAATCGCGGTTTAATTAGCCATGGAAATAATAATTGTTCTAGGTGTTATAGCTCTTGTCGCAGTATTTTTTGTTGTTCAATACAACAAACTTATTCGGTTAAACATTACAGCCGAAGAAGCTTGGGCCCAGATTGAAGTTCAATTAAAACGTCGAGCAGATTTAATTCCAAATTTAATTGAAACCGTAAAAGGTTATGCCGCACACGAGCAATCAACCTTTGACGCAGTAGTTGCGGCACGAGCGAAAGCAACATCTGCAAGTTCGGTCGCAGACACAGCAGCAGCTGACGGTCTTTTAACCCAGGCACTTCGTGGCTTATTAGCAGTAGCCGAGGCCTATCCAGATTTGAAAGCATCTGCAAATTTCGCAGCCCTGCAAGATGAATTAGCAACGACTGAGAATAAAGTCGCATTCTCTCGCCAGTTTTACAATGACACTGTGCGCGAATTAAACACTGCAATAAAGACAATACCTACTAATTTCTTTGCTGGGTTTGCAAAAGTTTCAGAACGTGAATTTTACGAAGTTGCGGATCCGCAAGATCGTGAAGTTCCGAACGTAAAATTCTAAATAATGAATTTCAGAACACTTCAAAACGCTAATAAGCGAAAAACAATTGGCTTGCTCATCGCCATGGGAATTCTCATGTGGGTTCTTGTTTATGCTGCGCTCACATTTTTTGGTGGTTCTACTGCCGGAATTGTTCCGATTGCTGTCGGAATATCACTAATTTCAGTATGGGGCGCCTTTTATGGTTCCGATAAGTTAGTTTTGAAAATGACTGGCGCTAAGTTGCTTAAAGAAGAAGATAATCCAAAACTCTTCGGATTAGTTCAAGAAGTATGTATTGCATCTGGCTTACCGATGCCAAAAGTTGCGATTGTTTACGATGAGGCACCAAATGCTTTTGCTACTGGTCGAAACCCAGAACATGCGCTAATTGCATTCACAACTGGAATTTTGGATGTAATGGATAGAGACGAACTTCAGGGTGTTATCGCACACGAGATGTCTCACGTTGCAAATCGAGATACTTTAGTGAGTGCAGTAGCCGCAACAACCGCGGGGGCAATCGCAATCGCTTCTGACATATTAACCAGAATGATGTTCTTCGGCGGAAATCGAAACCGAGAAGGCAACAACAATCCGTTGGCTTTAATATTTTCACTTCTTGTTTTAATTCTTGCACCACTTGCCGCCCTATTGCTGAAGTCTGCAATATCCCGAAAGCGCGAAGCGCTAGCCGATGCAACAGCCGTCAGCTTTACCCGTAATCCTGCTGGATTGAGGAAAGCGCTAGAGATTTTGGCTCGGGATTCAACAGTTGTTAGACAGAAATCAAATGCGGTTGCACACATCTGGATTGAGTCTCCGTTAGATGCAAAGAGCGTTTCAAAACTTTTTGCAACTCACCCACCGATCGAAGATCGAATTAAAACACTTAAAGCGATGGAATCCTTATAACTCTTTCTGCGGAAAGATGATTGTGAAAGTCGCACCTTCGCCTAATTTCGATTTAACTTCAACACTTCCACCGTGAGCTTTCATAACAGCATCAACAATTGCTAATCCAAGTCCACTACCTTCACCGCTAACGCGAACTCGCGATGGATCTGCTCTAAAGAATCTTTCGAAGGCACGTTCTTGATCTGATTCAGAAAGACCAGGGCCAGTATCAGAAACACTTATCCGAGTTTCTAACTCGTCTTGCAAAACATTTACTGCAATCTTTGTCCCTGTTGGCGTGTGGGTTCTGGCATTTGCGAGCAAGTTAGCAATTGCCTGGTGAATGCGCATTGAATCCCCAAGCACAAAAACTTCATCATTTACCGTTGAAATTGTTATTTCATGATCTGGCCCAGCCGCACGCGCAGATGCGACAGCCTCTTTCACTAGATGATTTATATCAACTGGGTCAAAAGTTAACTCCCGTGATTGATCTAAACGTGCGAGAAGCAATAGGTCTTCGACTAGCGAACTCATCCGAATAGATTCCTTCTCAATTCTGGAAACTAGCTCTTTTGTTTTCTCTTCGCCAACGACCGCGCCTTGACGATGCAATTCTGCAAAACCTCGAATTGCGGTTAATGGAGTCCGGAGTTCGTGACTTGCGTCGGCCACGAAACGACGCAACTTGCTCTCTGATTCAGCACGAATCGCAAAGGATTCTTCAATGCGCGAAAGCATTGTGTTTAGTGAACCAGTTAAACGTCCTACTTCTGTTCTTGAATTAACTTCAGGGAGCCGCGCAGATAAATCTCCCTCGGCAATCGCGGCAGCTGTCTCTTCAATTTGGTTGAGTGGCTTAAGCGTTAATTTAATTAGAGACCTCGCAACGATTCCGATAGAAATTAAAACGATTATGCTGATTAGTATAAATATTCCGGTAAGTCCGGCAACCGTTTTTTCTACGCTATCCAAAGCCACTGAGATAACAACAGTTCCTTCGCCGGATGGAAGAGCCCTTGCTATTGCTCGGATATCTGGCTCGCCATCAGCGCCAGGGATAGTAAAAGGTAGACCACCAAGTGAAATAACTTTTGCCGGAGTTAAGTTGTGAAATTCACTTACATCAATGGAGTTAGCAAACTCGCCACCGAGTTGCCCAAGAATATTTCCTTCTAAATCCAGAAGCGTTACTGCGGTAGTTGTTGGAACTGCACCTAATGGACGTAACGGCCGAAAACTATTTTGCTCATCGCCTTCATTAGAAATTTCGATTTCAATACCGGCCCGGTCCAAGCGCAACATAGATGTCTGAACCACATCATTTAATTGATTATCTGCTTGGGTAATTAAGAAAGAGCGAAGCGAGTTGGAAGCAGCAAAATCTGATGCTGCAATTGCAATTGTGGCGAGCGCAAGTGTTGCCAAAATTAGGCGATTGCGAAGAGACCAGTTCGACAGCCCGTATTTCATTTAAGAAGTTTACTTGCGAGCTGGTAAGCGCAACCTATATCCCACACCGCGAACGGTATGAATTAGAGCTGGTTCGTAGCTATCAATTTTCTTCCGAAGGTAGGAGATGTATGTTTCAACAATTCCAGCATCACCACGGAAGTCGTATTGCCATACGTGGTCAAGAATCTGTGACTTACTTACTACACGATCGGCATTGATCATTAAATAGCGAAGCAATAAGAATTCGGTAGGAGATAGATCAATTAAATTGCCAGCGCGACGAACTTCGTGAGTGGCTTCATCCAATTCAAGATCAGCAAATCTAACTTTCTCATCATCGCTCTCAGCTGTAGTTGCACCGATTCGACGCAGAAGTGCACGCAGGCGAGCAACAAGTTCTTCTAGGCTAAATGGCTTTGTTACATAGTCATCGCCGCCGATTGTTAAGCCGGTAATTTTATCTTCGACAGTATCTTTGGCAGTTAAGAAGAGAACTCCAACGCTGTGGCCATCTTGACGAAGCTGACGGCAAACTTCAAAACCATTTTGATCAGGCAACATCACATCAAGAATCAAAGCGTGGGGTTTAAATTCTTCGGCAATCCTTAGGGCTTCAGATCCTGTCGCTGCGGTTCGGACATCAAAACCAACGAAGCGAAGACTGGTAGCGATTAAATCGCTAATGCTGTTTTCATCATCAACCACCAAGATCCGCTGTGTGGTGGATTGGTCGGTTTGGTTCATTATTGGTTTCTCTTTCAGGAGTGTCATAAGAGGGAGAATCCCTTATAAATCTGAGTGTATCCTGAGAATGGGTTTAAGCGACCCTTAGAGTTATCCACAACCTTTATCCACGGTGTGGAGAATTACATCCTTGTAATTAGGGTGTAATTAGCGCCAGCGAGTAGCGAGCGAGAAGCCAACAGCGATGAATCCGAACCCTACGACCATATTCCAGGCCCCGATATCAGGGATTGGGTAGGCGGTTGCGCTGACGTAGAAAATTACGATCCAGATTAGGCCGCCAATAAAGGCTGCGACCATCGCTGGTGCCAACCACTTAGGGCTCTCGGTAGGGACAGGTGTCGCGTGCGCAACTGCCTCTGGGACATAGGCCTTCTCTTTTTTACGTAACGGTGACTTAGGCATGGCGGAAGATTACACCACAATTGCCACATGAATACAGATTTCAAAGAGGGCAAGAAGATTTTGGTTGTCGATAACCATGACTCTTTTGTATTTAACATCGTGCAATACCTTCAAGAACTTGGGGCTTTCACAGAGGTCGTTCAGAATCACGAGGTTAAGCCAGAATTTTGTAAGGGCTTTGATGGCGTAGTTATTTCACCGGGTCCAGGAAACCCACAGGATGCCGGAATAAGTCTTGGTGTTATCAAATATTGTGACAACGAAAATATTCCAGTTCTAGGAATCTGCTTAGGACTTCAAGTTATTGCAGCTGCGTATGGCGCAAAAATTTCGCGGGCACCAGAACTAATCCATGGTCGCACATCTAAAATTTCACACAATGGCGAGAAGTTGTTTAACGATATTCCAAATAATTTTAGCGCCACTAGATACCACTCGCTTGCAATCGAACCAGGCTCAATGCCGGCAATTTTGCAAATTACTGCAACGAGTGAAGATGGAACAATCATGGGAATTTCACATCTGGATAAAAATATTACTGGTGTGCAATTTCATCCAGAGGCTGCGCTAACGGAATATGGTTATGAACTTTTGGCTAATTGGTTGGAACTATGTGGAGATCTTGGCGCTCGCAATCGCGCAGTTGGCTTAAGCGTTCTTTTGAAAACTAGTAATTAATTCTTAAGGTTTTTTGTTAACTGTAATTGCAACATCAGAACCTATAATAAGTGTGGTTCCTGCGGCTGGCGCTTGTGCCAAAACCACACCATCAAGCTTCGCTTCATCGTAAGCGTAAATTTCTTTTACTAAGAATCCAGCTTGTGTAAGGATTGTTTGAGCTTCGATACCAGTTAAATCAATTAACACTGGAACCTTCAAACTTCCGCTAGCAATTTCTAGTACAACACCACTTCCTGCTTTAATGATTGAGCCAGCATCTGGCGTAATTTTTAGAACCATTCCAGTTCTAGAATTGGAATCAACTGGAATTATCTGTGTAACTAATAGACCTGCTGCGGCCAGTTCATTTCGGGCCTCTTCAAGGCTTAAACCAACGATATTTGTGGGAATTGTTGTATCTCCCGGCCCATCAGAAATTGTCAATGTGATGCTGCTGCCTTTTGGTGCGCGCGTAGTTGCTAGTGGAAGTTGTGATGCAACACGATCTTTTGGAATTCTTGAATCAGGTGCTCTTTGAATATTTATTGTGTAGTCAGCCAATAACTCTTCAGCCGCACTCTGGGTTAATCCAACAACGTTAGGAATTTGGAGCGAAGGCGCAGGTGCTCCCGAATCAAAAGAACTTATTGCAAATGCGATTAATGCAAAAAATATTGCAGCTGCGCCACCCATTACAAGAAAATTACGGCGCGGAACAATTCGGCGAATCTTGGTTGTTACATCTTGGCCCCGCATCGCCCTGCGAATATCTGCCAACATCAGTTCTGCACTTTGATAGCGATCATCTGGATTTTTCGCCAGCGCGACAGTAATTATCTTGTCAATGTTTTCATCTAAATCTGGGTTGATTGCGCTTGGCAAGAGAAAATCAGAGGAAACATGTTGGTATGCAATAGCAACCGGAGTATCACCGGTAAATGGCGGTTGTCCCGTAACTAATTCGTAAAGCAAACAACCAACAGAATAAATATCACTTCTAAGATCTGCGGCCTCACCAGTTGCCTGTTCTGGCGAAAGATACTGCGCTGTTCCAACAACGTTCCAAGTGCTCGTCATCGTTGCGCCAATATCATCCATCGCACGAGCAATACCAAAGTCCATAACTTTTACATCACCAGAATCAGTCAACATAATATTTCCTGGTTTTACATCGCGGTGAATAATTCCATTGGTGTGTGAATATGAAAGTGCATCTAAAACACCATCAATAATCTCCAGCGATCTTTCGACAGTTAGCTTCTTGGATTTCTGAATTTCTTCGCGAAGCGTGTGGCCAGTTACAAGCTCCATAACTATGTATGAATTTGCGCCCTCTTCACCAGAGTCATAAACAGCAACTATTCCTGGGTGGTTTAAACCAGCGGCAGCAAGTGCTTCTTTTCTAAAACGTGCAACAAATGAAGGGTCACGTGCCAAATCACTGCGCAGAACTTTCACTGCAACTTTTCGCGAAAGCCTCTGGTCTTCGCCAATATAAACATCAGCCATTCCACCAGTGCCAATCATTTCGCCAATTTCGTAGCGATTCCCAAAGACTTTAAGCACGAGCAGCTCCGATCATTGTCGCTGCACTGGAATCTTCTTCTGAAACTATTTCGGCCCAAATAACAGTGACGTTATCCGGGGCGCCTTTTGCTTTGGTCTCCGCAACTAAATTTTCGACTAATTCCTGGCCAGAATACTTTTTTAATATTTTTCCAATTTCAAAGTCAGATAAAACTGATGTTAAGCCATCACTACATAGCAAAAATTGATCACCAATTTTTATTGGATAAAGTTGAATTACCGGGTCAATTCCAGAGTCGCCCATCAAAGCATGAGTCAGTAGCGAACGCTGTGGATGATTAACCGCTTCATCAGGAGTAATTCGACCCTGGTCAATTAACTCTTGCATAACTGTGTGGTCATGGCTCAATTGATTCAATTTTCCGCCGGCAAATGCATAGCATCTAGTATCACCAACGTGAAGAAGTTCTACTGCTTCATTATTTATGTGAAGGGCGGTCAGCGTGGTTCCCATTCCAGCAAGATCGGGTTGAGTTTGAGATTTATGTAAAATCGCAGAATCAATGTCTTTGGTAATTGTTAAAAGTGAATTCTCATTAATTTCGGTCGTTGCAAGTGCGGTTATCGCAATTGTCGATGCAACTTCGCCACCTGCATGTCCGCCCATTCCATCGGCGACAGCAATTAACTTTGGCGAGATTAATCCCGAATCTTCATTTCCTTCTCGTTGTAAACCAAGATCAGAGAGCGCAAATACTTTAAATGCCAAAGACATTTTCGCTTTCCTTCCCGTTCACGTGGCGGACACTGAGTAGACCATATCTTCCCACTAAATTAACCCATGTGAAACTACAGAAAATATTCGCAGAATTCCTAGGAACGGCGCTGCTTCTATCGGCAGTTATTGGCTCTGGAATTATGGCAACAAATCTGACTCAAGATGAAGGCATCCAGTTAACGATAAATGCGATCTCAATAGTTTCGATGCTTTATCTAATAATCACCTTGTTTGGCCCAATCAGCGGTGCGCACTTCAATCCTGTTGTAACTCTTGGCGGACTATTCAAAAATCGCATAGATGCTAAAAACGCAGGTGCTTACATCGTTGCGCAATTTGCTGGCGGCTTTTGCGGAACAGTCTTTGCAAACTTAATTTTTAGTAAGCCAGCTATTTTCCAATCTCAAAACGAACGCACTGGCACAAACTTGTTTATTAGCGAGATATTTGCAACCGCTGGCTTAGTCATGATTATTCATTTACTTATCGATCAAAATCGAACAAACCTTGCGCCCTTTATCGTCCCGGCTTGGATAACAACAGCATTTTATGCAACATCTTCTTTCGTCTTTGCAAACCCAGCAGTTACCTTTGCTCGCATCTGGAGCGATTCCTTTGCTGGAATAACTCTGAACTCGGCTTGGATTTATATGATTGCGCAGCTAATCGGGCTACCAATTGGCTTAATTGTTGCGCGCTTACTTTTTGTTAAGAAATAATTAAATAACTATTTCGTAAGAGGGATTAAGAATCGTAAGTGAACCTTCGGTTTCACCAACCATTCCCTCTGCGCAAATTGTTGAACCAACATCAAGGCCCGCAATCTCGCGTCGTCCCAAGAATTGCAAAGTTATTCCACCGGTCGAATCCCAGATCTCGACATCTACTTTTGGCGCACCACCAGATGGTGCAGTTCTAATAGCGGTCACGTTGCCTCGGACGTGTGCGCGTCTGCGCCAAGTGGCATTCGAGATTGGCAAAATATTTTCGTTGTAGTGCCCAACAGGCGCATTATCTGCACTCTGCAATTTCGGAAGTGGCGTCTTTGCAGGCTTTGCCACAGGTTCTGCAGTAACCAATACAGATTTACCTCGAGTTTTTGAATCCAAAATTTTCTCTACATCGAACGGAATAATTGTTGCAACAACGCGTTCTAACTGTGAAATTGGCGATGCAATAGCTTCAGCTGTTTGATCATGCAATACCCGGCCCAAGAGCCTTGAATAAGAACGACGTGGGAGCAACAAAGTTAATTCAACATCATGATTTGCGGTTGCTCGAATTGCATAGTCAACAGCGGCATTAGGAAGCCTGCGATCTGCGCAATCAATCAAAATGAGCGGCACATCACTTACCGCCGCATTAGCAGCCCAACCTTCGCTAATAATTTCTGCGCGCCTATCATCGATAACAAAGTGCACAGCATTTAAGTTTCTAGGATTTAGTGATCGGGCATATCTAACTGCTCCGATGGTTGCAAGATCGAAGCTATCAACCAAGACAGTTACATCGTGCCGTGAAATAGAAGTTGCTCTAGAGCTCTGTGCTGTAACAGTTAAAACATTCTGTTCCTTTGTGTATTGCTTACGCAATCTTAGAAAAGTAACAACTAAAATTGGGGTAATTGCTATAACAACCCAGGCGCCTTGATTGAATTTAACAACAGCAAAAATGATAACTACGATGAGAGATATTCCGCCAGAGAGCGCATTTATAATAAATTTTCCGCGCCACCAATTTCCACGATTCGTATAATTATGTTTAGCCATTCCTAAACCAGAGAGCGTGAAAGCGGTAAATACCCCAAGAGCGTAAAAAGCAACTAAATGCTCTACGGAAGCGCCTGTTATTAAAACTAAAACAATTGCCGAACCAGATAGCAACAGAATTCCATTTGAGAAATTCAATCTGTGCCCGCGCTTTGTTAACCAATTTGGCAAATATCCATCGGTTGCAACAAAGTTAACAAGCAATGGGAAAGCGCTATATGTGGTGTTTGCGCCTGCGAAGAGAATAAGCATCGTGGCAGCCTGAACAATTACGAAGAAGATATTGCCAAATGTTCCATCACCCAAAATTGTTTTAGCTACTTGTGAAATGACTGTTGGAGTTTCATTTTCATAAGGAATGGCCTGAATTTTATGAGCGAACCAAGAAACTCCAAGGACTAAAGAGCCCAATATGGTGCTCATAATTACTAAAGTTCTGCGAGCATTTACTTGCTCTGGAGATTTAAATAGTGAAACGCCATCGGAAATTGCTTCTAGACCGGTAAGTGAAGATCCACCATTTGCGAATGCACGTAACAAAATAAAAATTGCCGCAAAAGTTAACAGCCCTTGTGATTCACCAATTGGAACCGCACCTTCTTGATTTACATCCAACAGTGGCAATGTGCCAGCAAATTGCCGGTAAATTCCAATTCCGAAAACAATTGCCATAGATCCAACGAATAAATATGTTGGAAGTGCAAATGCTTTTCCGGCTTCTTTCACACCGCGCAAATTTCCATAACTAAGTAGAACAATTATTGCCAAAGTTATATGAATCTTCCAAGGGCCAACCTCGGGGAAAGTTGATGCGATTGCTGCAACACCAGCGGCAGATTGAATTGCAAGAGTTACGATGTAATCCAACATCAACGCAACAGCTGCGACTTGGGCAACAACCGGCCCAAAGTTATCTCGTGAAACAATATAAGCGCCACCAACTTTGGTGTAAACCGAAATCACATTTCGATAAGAGAGCGTAACAATTAACAAAATGACCAAAACAATTGCCGTCATTGGCATCAACATTGCGAATGCTGCTAAACCAAATGCTGGAACTAACGCAAGAAGTATCTGCTCACTTCCATAAGCGGAGGAAGAAATACAGTCAGAAGAGAGAATCCCAAGTGCGTAGCGTTTCTTTAATCTTTGATGGCTAAGTGTGTGGCGGTTAAGTGGGTTACCTAAAAGCCGGCGTTTAATTCGATAGGAAATCGGATCCGCTAAATGCGCATGCTCCTGGAGAACCATCGGTTCTGGGGCGTCATCAGTCCAAGACTTTGGCACAGCCACTCTTCCTGTTTATCGGGGAAATCTTCAGTTCACCGGCCTTAATTTTACTTCGCAATCGGGGCGTATGCTTGCCGCATGCAATTAAAAACCGACCTTTATATTGATGGCGCATGGGTAAAAGGCGACGGCACCCTGCCTGTTACCGATCCCAGCACCGGAAATGTAATCGCCGAAGTTCAAACCGCAGGCGACGCGCAATGCGATGCCGCAGTCACAGCAGCCCACAACGCCTTTAGAACCTGGTCAAAAACTGCACCTCGAGTTCGAAGTGAAATATTGCGTAAAGCCTTCGAAATCATGATCGCAGAAGCCGACCACTTGGCAAAAATAGTTTCAATGGAGAACGGAAAAGTTTTATCAGATGCCAAAGGTGAAATCACTTATGCCGCAGAATTTTTCCGCTGGTTCGCTGAAGAAGCAGTGCGCACTCCTGGCGATTATCGCCAAGCACCTTCTGGTGATAAAAGAATTCTCGTTACTCACCAACCAATAGGCGTCTCACTTTTAATCACACCTTGGAATTTCCCAGCTGCAATGGCAACTCGCAAAATTGGCCCAGCACTTGCTGCAGGTTGCACAGTTATTTTGAAACCAGCAAGCGAGACTCCACTTACAGCGCTCGCAATTGTTGAAATATTAGAACGTGCCGGTGTTCCTAAAGGCGTAGTCAATTTCATCTTGCCATCAAAGACCGGCCCAATGATTTCAAAGATCTTGCACGATCCACGCGTTCGCAATTTATCTTTCACTGGTTCAACCGAAGTTGGCCGCACACTTCTAAAAGAGTCCGCAGATAACGTGCTTCGCACATCAATGGAACTTGGTGGGAACGCACCATTTGTTGTTCTAGATGATGCAAATATTGATGATGCAGTTGCTGGCGCAATGATTGCAAAAATGCGCAATGGCGGCGCCGCCTGCACCGCAGCAAATCGTTTAATTGTTGCAAAGAGCGTCGCTGAAGAATTCACCACAAAGTTTGCAAAAGCCATGGGCGCACTAAAGCTTGCTCCTGGTTTAGAAGCTGGTGCCCAACTTGGTGCCAGCGTTTCAATCAAAGAACGTAACAAGATTGCAGATTTAGTTTCAGCAGCAGTAAAGGCTGGC
>CANLEG010000017.1 GCA_947489605.1 Actinomycetota bacterium | reverse complement strand
ATTTGCCCACATTTGGCAGTCCGACGATTCCAATAGAGAGGCTCACAAGGAGTAGAGCCTACGCGGGTTTGTCAGTGCTTCCTGCCACGATACGGGCATGGATGTAATTTTGGGCGTAATAATCGGGTTGGCTGTCGGCGCTCTCATTGGATTTCTCGTAAAAAGTGGCAGATCTAATTCTGATTCGGCCGATAATCCACTAATCAAGGATCTCAAAGAGCAGTTAGAACGCGAAAAGAATTCCACTGCGGCTGCAACAAAATTAACTGATGAATTAGAGACTATGAAAAAGACCGTTGAGAAATTAACTGAAGCGGCCGGTGCTGCAGATTTACGTCGAGTCCGAGCAGAAACTGAAATTACTGAACAAGTTAAATCAATGGCTAGTCATAATGAGAATTTAGTTAAGCAGACTCGTGCGATTGCTGGGGCGCTCGCAAGTTCACAGACCCGTGGAAAATTCGGCGAAGCGCATCTTGAAAAATTACTAGAGAGCGCTGGCTTAATCGAGAACGAACATTTCACCAGACAATCTGCCTCTGAAAAAATTGGTGACTCTGGCGCAATCCCAGATGTAACAATAAATATGCCTGGTGGCAGCGTTATCTATATCGATTCTAAATTTCCATTCCAGAGATTTTATGAAGCTTTTGAAACTGAAGATGATGTCCTGCGCAAACAATTGTTGGTCGAACATTCAAAAGACTTACTTGCTCATATCCAGGCGCTCTCAAAACGAAACTATGCGGATCGCGGACCATCTCCTGATTTCGTAATTCTCTACGCTCCGATAGATGCAATCTTTATTGAGGCCGTTAAGGCAATCCCAGATTTCCTCGAAACTTCATTCCGACTTGGAGTCACAATTGCTACGCCAACTTCAATGATGGCGTTGCTGCGAACTGTTGGTTATCTATTTAGCCGAAATCGTGTTGCAGCTAATGCCGAGGAGATTCAAACATTGGCAGTTAAATTCTTGCGAGATATTTCATCGCTGCACGACAAGATTGTGACTGTTGGCGATCGGTTAAAGAGCACCCTCAAGGCCTACAACGAAATGATTCCTACCGCCGAAACCACTGTGCTTAGCGCTGCGAAGAAGATGAAGTCGCTCGATGTTTCCGGAAAACCACTTAAAGCCTTTCCAGAAGTATCTGAAAATTTGCGAATTCTGGAGAGTAAATTAGCCTTGGATGCACCAGAAGATTTTATTGAAGTTGAAGAGATTACAGATGAGGATGATGAGAAATGAGCAGCACCATTAACGGCGTTAGATCAAAGGCGGTAAAAGGCCCTGGGCTAAAAGTGCCTGGTGTAGTTGTTCTGCAATTTCTTCTTATCTTTATCTTTGAGGCTTTGGAATACTCAATAACAAAGGTTGGTTTCTTTACCGGCCTCGCAATTTTAGTCTCATACCTCGGTGGTCTTTATCTTGGAAGACCTGGCACTTCATTTACAAATGCAGTCAATCCGCCAATAGCTTTCTTGATTTCAACGCTACTAATAATGGCAACTATTGGTGGAGCTGGTTTCTCACCAGGCAAAGTTGGACTTGAATTAATCACAACGCTTTCATCAGTTGCGCCGTGGTTGATAACTGGTGCGGTAATTGCTTGGGCTGCGCACTTCGCACTTTTACGCAAATATTCGCGCAAGTAAAATTAAAGCTTTCCAGCCGCCTTTAAATCTTTACGAAGCTCTGGTGGCACCGAAAATAGTAAATGCTCTTCCATCGCTGTAACTGTTTCAACATCGTCATAACCACGTTTAGCCAAGTCTTTAAGTAAATCTGTAACCAAAATTTCTGGAACTGAAGCACCGCTTGAAACTCCAATAACTTCTACGCCATCAAACCATTTATCTTCAGCCTCAGCAGCAAAATCAATTAGGTATGCCGCCTTTGCGCCATATTCAAGGGCAACTTCAACCAAGCGAACCGAGTTCGAAGAGTTCTTCGAGCCAACTACAAGAACTAAATCGGCCTTTGGGGCAATCTCTTTTATCGCAACCTGGCGATTCTGTGTTGCATAGCAAATGTCATCACTAGGTGGATCAATCAAGTTTGGGAATCGCTTCTTTAGTGCAGCCACAGTTACCAGAGTTTCATCAACACTTAAGGTTGTTTGAGATAACCAAGCAACTTTATTTTCATCTGGAACCTTAATATCTGCAATGCCATCTACGCCGTCAACCAAAATAATGTGATCTGGTGCTTCGCCAGCTGTTCCTTCAACTTCTTCATGGCCTTCGTGACCAATCAATAAAATAGTTAAATCTTCAGCAGCAAATCTCTTAACTTCATGATGCACTTTTGTAACAAGCGGACAGGTTGCGTCAATTGTTTTTAGGTTTCGAGAAGCGGCGCTTGCATGGACTGCTGGTGAAACTCCGTGGGCTGAGAAAATTACGGTCTTACCTTCCGGAACTTCCTCATTTTCAGATACAAATATCGCACCGCGAGCTTCAAGGGTTGCGACAACATGTTTGTTGTGGACAATTTCCTTGCGAACATAAACCGGCGCACCATAAAGATCTAAGGCTTTTTCCACCGTTACAACGGCGCGATCCACCCCGGCGCAATATCCGCGGGGCGCAGCCAATAAGACCCGTTTAATTCCTAAAGTCATTTGCGAAGTCTAATTGGTATCCCGATTACTATCGACCCGTGTCAGGTGAGCCAGAGCAACCATTTAGCGTTCGTGCGATTTCCGAACGTATTGGCACAATCATTGATGGCTTGAGCGAGGTTTGGATCGAAGGCGAACTATCTGAGATAAATGTAAGACCGGGTTCGCCGACTATTTTTATGAGGCTGCGCGATACCAGTGCAGATATGAGCATCTCAGTTCGCTGTTTTAAAAATGTATTTGATTCTGTTGCCCCACTTGAACAAAATGCCAGAGTCGTAATTCGCTCGAAGCCAACTTGGTGGACAAAGAATGGTTCGCTCTCATTTAATATCTCTGAAATGCGCCAGGTTGGTGTTGGTGAATTAATGGCACGTCTTGAAGCGCTCAAGAATTTGTTAGCAGCAGAAGGGCTATTTGATTTAGAACGCAAGAAACCACTGCCATTCCTACCTAACGTTGTTGGATTAATTTGTGGCCGAAATAGCGATGCTGGCAAAGATGTAGTTGAAAATGCCAAACGCCGTTGGCCTAGTGTGCAATTTGAAATTCGAGAAGTTGCTGTTGCAAATGCTGCTGCGGTTTCTGAAGTAAGTGCGGCGCTGGCAGAACTAGAAGCAAATCCAAAGGTAGATGTAATCATTATTACGAGAGGTGGCGGCTCGTTCGAAGACTTGCTTCCATTCTCTGATGAATCGTTATTGCGTTTGGTTGCGCAATGTCAGACGCCAATAATTAGCGCAATTGGTCACGAGAAAGATTCCCCGCTCCTTGATCTAGTTGCAGATTGGCGAGCATCGACGCCTACAGATGCCGGTAAACGCGTAGTTCCGGATATGGATGAAGAGCTCGCTAATATTTCTAATCTTCAAGACCGAGCAAATCGCTATCTGCAAAACCTGATTACTTTTGAAATCTCGAAAATCAAAGGCTTCATGGATCGCCAGATTATGCGCGAGCCAATAACTATCGTTAACGTCCAGCTCGAAATAGTTAAAGGTTTGATTGCCAGATCTCACAGAAGCATGGCTAGCGCAATCGCAATTGCGGCTGAAGAAATCAGTGGCCTACGAACTCAAGTGCGCACCCTCTCACCACAAGCCACATTGGATCGCGGCTATTCGGTGGTGCAAAAATCGGATGGGTCAGTTCTTCGCAAAGCCAGCGAGGTTAAGCCCGGTGAAAAACTTCGATTGCGATTGGCGCAAGGCGAAGTTGGCGCAATTACGGAGTAGATTACGAATATGGCCACCGCAAAATTAAGTTATGAAGAGGCTCGCGATGAGTTGGCAAAGGTCGTTTCAACCCTGGAATCTGGCCAGGCAACACTTGAACAATCTTTAGCGCTTTGGGAACGTGGCGAAGAGCTTGCAAAGATTTGCCAGCAATGGCTCGATGGCGCAAAGGCGAAACTAGCAAAAGCAAAACCAGAGTCGGATAAATAAATGCCAGAGTTTAATTACAGTGATTTGCTGCCAATAGGGCCAGATAAAACAAAATATCGCCTGGTAACCACCGAAGGCGTTTCAACTTTCACTGCCGAAGGAATGGAATTTCTTAAGGTAGCGCCAGAAGCTCTGGAAAAGTTAACGGCTGAAGCGATTCACGATATCAACCATTATTTACGCGAAGAACATTTAACCCAACTTGCCTCAATATTGAAGGATCCAGAAGCCTCGCCAAATGATCGCTTCGTTGCCCTTGATCTGTTGAAGAATGCAAATATTTCAGCCGGCGGCGTTCTGCCAATGTGTCAGGACACCGGCACTGCGCTAATCATGGGAAAGAAGGGGCAGCGCGTTCTGACTTCAAAGAACGATGCCGAATCAATTTCGCAAGGTGTTTATGATGCGTATACCTCGCTAAATCTTCGTTACTCACAACTCGCACCCGTTACAACTTGGGAAGAAAAAAATACCGGCAACAACCTGCCAGCCCAGGTAGAAATTTATTCAGATTCAGAACATGCAGATGAGTACAACTTCCTCTTCATCGCAAAAGGTGGCGGCAGCGCAAACAAATCTTTTCTTTATCAAGAGACTAAAGCAGTTCTAAACCCAGCATCATTTATGAGTTGGTTGGATGAGAAACTGCGCTCTATTGGAACTGCAGCCTGCCCGCCGTATCACCTGGCAATTGTTATTGGTGGAACAAGTGCCGAGCACACTGTTAAAACTGCAAAACTTGTCAGCACCCATTATTTAGATGAACTTCCACGAAGCGGTGATGCAAAAACCGGACATGGCTTCCGCGATGTTGAATTAGAGGCGAAAGTATTAGAACTAACTAGAACTCTTGGTATCGGAGCACAATTCGGTGGCAAATATTTCTGTCACGATGTTCGGGTAGTTCGCCTGCCACGTCATGGCGCATCACTTCCAATTGCGATTGCTGTTTCATGTTCGGCCGATCGCCAAGCAAAGGCAAAGATCACTAAAGAGGGCGTATTTCTTGAAGTTTTAGAGCGCGACCCAGCCCATTTCTTGCCAGACACAACCGATGAACATTTGGACGATAACGTTGTAACTGTTGATTTGAATCAACCAATGGCTGAAGTCTTAAAGGCACTTTCAAAGTACCCAATTAAGACTCGCCTTTCACTTAATGGAACTCTGATTGTTGCTCGCGATTTAGCCCATGCAAAAATTAAAGAGTTGATTGATTCTGGAAAAGAACTGCCCCAATACTTTAAAGACCATGCTGTTTATTACGCCGGCCCTGCAAAGACACCTGAAGGATATGCATCTGGTTCATTTGGTCCAACAACTGCTGGCCGCATGGATTCATATGTGGATCAATTCCAAAAAGCGGGCGGATCAATGATCATGTTGGCAAAGGGAAATCGTTCTAAAGCGGTAACTGATGCCTGTAAAAATAATGGTGGTTTCTATCTTGGTTCGATTGGTGGACCAGCGGCAAGGCTTGCGCAAGATTGCATCCTGAAAGTTGAAACTTTGGATTACCCAGAATTAGGAATGGAAGCTATTTGGAAGATTGAGGTTAAGGATTTTCCTGCTTTTATTGTTGTTGACAATAAAGGAAATGATTTCTTTGCTGAAACTTCTAAACCGATAACTATTGGGAAAAGACTTAGTACCAGTTAGAGCGCTTCTTCTTCCAAAGTGCTCTGCATGGGGTGTCGTATCTGGCCTTGATGTATGAAAGCCCCCACTTGATCTGGGTGACCGGATTGGTCCGCCAGTCAGTTGAAATAATCTCCATCTTTATCGCCGGCAGGGCTTGTGGAATTCCGTGGGCGCCACTTCGGTAATTGTGGGCTCGGTAATTCCAATGGCTTTCGCCATTCCAAAGTTGGGTTAGGCATTGGACTTGTTTCTTGTTATCCCACTTTTGATACTTCTCTTCAATAATTTGTTTTGCAACTGACTGGGCGCCTTTTGGCTTCTTAGCAATCTCAACCTGGCGGGCAGCCATTGAAACTAAGGCAATCGCATTGGCATCAACCGAGGTGATGCCACTTAAATCAAGGGTAATTCCATTGCCTGCCTCAACCGAGTTTTCCGGAGCAACGGTCAGGGCCGGAAGGTCATTTGGGACCGAAACAAATTGGTCAAAATTTCCTTGGGCATAGGTCGTATCGACACTGCCAATGAAGACAATAAAGAAAGCGGCGCTAAGAACCAGCTTCGTCGATCTAAAAATCTCGTTCATCTCACCCCTCCTCTCTAACCTTTTAGAACCTTTTCCCCGAATTCCGGACAAGCGACGGCAGCCCAAAATGGGCTAGTGACTTGGGGGAAGGACAAAACCATCGCATCCGAGGCGGCCATGGGCAAATTTAAAGGCGTGTGAGTCGCAAAAAAGATATTAATCACAGGAAAGTGCTGATTAAAAAGTGCAGGTCAGATACCGTGATGTCCGATTTGACCGATTTGACCGTTACTGGCCGTTAATGGCTTTTACTGGCTGAAGTTGATCGGTTCTTCCAACATTTCAGTTACCAGAGCCGCTATCGGCGAGCGCTCTGACCTGGTCAAAGTGATGTGTGCGAAGAGCGGATGTCCTTTTAGGGACTCAACAACGGCGACGACACCGTCATGACGCCCAACTCGCAAGTTATCTCGCTGGGCAACGTCGTGAGTCAGGATCACTCTTGAGTTCTGACCGATTCTAGAGAGCACGGTTAGCAAAACTCCCCGTTCAAGTGACTGGGCTTCATCAACAATGACATAGGAATCGTGGAGCGAGCGCCCGCGGATGTGGGTAAGGGGTAGAACTTCTATAAGTCCGCGATCAATAATCTCATCGATCACTTGCTGGCTAACTAGCGCGCCCAAAGTATCGAAGACCGCTTGGGCCCAGGGCGACATTTTTTCATTTTCACTGCCCGGTAGGTAGCCAAGTTCCTGACCGCCAACCGCATAGAGCGGGCGGAAGATTAAAACTTTTTTATGATGGCGCTTTTCTAAAACCGCCTCGAGCCCGGCGCTAAGTGCAAGGGCGCTCTTACCGGTTCCGGCTCGGCCACCAAGAGAGACGATGCCAATTTCATTATCTAGAAGTAAGTCCAAGGCAACCCGTTGTTCGGCACTGCGACCATGTAGCCCAAATGCCGAACGATCACCGCGGACTAAATGAAGTTGTTTATCTGGAGTTACTCGAGCAAGGGCGCTTCCTTTATCGGAATGCAGAACTATGCCGGTATGGCACGGGTGCTCTTTGCCTAAGTCATGGGCAACTTTGCCGCCTTCATACAAGGCATCGATGACATTGCCGCCAACTGTTGCATCGACCATTCCGGTCCAACCACTTGTTAATGCAAGTTCGGCGCGATACTCCTCGGATTTAACTCCGACAGATGAGGCCTTAACTCGAAGCGGTAAATCCTTAGTTACTAGAACTACATCTCTTGATTCCGCCATCATATTTCTGGCTATCGAAAGAATTCGAGAATCATTTGAACCATCACGTAAAAATCCAGCTGGAAGTGAAGAAGAGTCAGAGTGGTTTAGTTCAACCCGAAGCGTTCCACCTTCACTATTTAGCTTTATATCTTCATCAAGTCGGCCATGTTCAACTCGAAGGTCGTCAAGGGTGCGAAGTGCGGCCCGGGCAAAATAGCCGAGTTCTGGATGGTCGCGTTTAGTTTCTAACTCACCAATAACAGTGATTGGGATTATTACTTCATGTTCTGCGAATCTTGAAAGAGCCGCGGGATCTGCGAGCAATACGCTGGTATCCAGCACATAGGTCATTCTTTTGGCCAATTGGCACTCGCATTCTTTTTTAGTTTTATCTTGGGGTTAGTTCCTAGTGGATAACCTGGTGGATAAAAGGTAAAACCAAAGGTGGAGCCAAGCCCTGCGACACGCTTATTTCAAAAGTAAATTTCTAGCCAATTTTTAAATGTAATTGTTATTTAGCATCACTTGCCGAAGCGGCGATTACGTTGTGAATACGCCCGAATTGCTCGCAAGAAATCGACTCTTCTAAAGTCTGGCCAATAGGCCTCACAGAAATAGAACTCGGAATGTGCGCTCTGCCACAGTAAGAAACCACCAAGGCGTTGCTCTCCTGAAGTTCGGATTACTAAGTCCGGATCAGGAAGGCCGGCGGTATAAAGATGGCGGCTTATTTCCTCAACGCTGATTGAACTAGCAATCTCGGCAGCGCTCTTTCCGATATTTGCATCGGATGTAATTAGGGATTTAACCGCATCTGCAATTTCGCTACGGCCGCCATACCCAATTGCAACATTTATCACTACGCCTTTAATCCCCTTGGTCTTACTGGCCACATCATTTAACTGATCCACCAAGTTTTTAGGCAGAAGCTCCATCGATCCAACTGGGCGAATCTCCCAACGCCGACGGCTTGCTAAATCATTTACGGTATCTGCGATTATTTTAAGTAGTGGTTCAAGTTCGGCAGGTGGTCTAGATAAATTCTGATTTGAAAGCAGCCAGATTGTTAAAACTTCTACCTTTGATTCCTCGCACCAGTCGAGTAATTCAATAATTTTTGTCGCACCTGCTTTATGCCCACGGGATGTAGAAGTGTCGCCATCGGCCGCTGGATTTGCCTTTGACCATCTGCGATTTCCGTCGAGGATAACCCCGACATGATGTGGGGTTTGTGTGAAATCTAGCTTTGCAAATATCCGTCGCTCATAGAGCGGATACAAAATAGCCTTGATTGCGGGCTTGATATAAGCCTTCATTACTTAAGCGAATTAAACTCTCGTAGCGCCCGGCGTTCGGCAACAAAAGATGCGATTGGCAAGGTTCCAGCAAGTATGAAGAGGATTGTGCTTTTCAAGGATTTGCCAGCCTTTAGACAGTAGTGAAAAGCTGCAAAAACATATATTGGATAAGTGAAACCATGCACCAGAGATATCCAACTTACATATTCATAAAAATCTTTAAAGAATAGATAATGCGTTGGAATACTTACGAACCAGAGCAATAACGACATAACTCCCGCATAAATTGCCATAATTCGAAAGCGGATCATCGCCCCATTTAGAGCGGCCTGACGTGGATTAAGTTGATTCATGCTTCAACTTTACCGCCACTTCATTGTAGAAAGGCGCAAATAGGACAAGCAAGGCCATAAGCCACCAGACAAAGACGTAGGAGATGTGCTGCCAATAATTCCCAGGAACTTTTGATTTAAGTTGTGGTGCCGGAATTCTTGTGGTCAGGATTTCTTGGCCAAGTAGCGTCTCTTCTGCGGTGGCAACAACATAACCATCAAAAAGCGAGAGTGAAGTTTCGCCAACGATTAGCGCTGGATCAATTCTCGAAATTTCATCTTTATCTGCTTTTGCTGAATCTGCAGTCTGTCTTGGATAGAGCCGACCTGCGATTTTTACCTTTCCAATGATTTCTTGATTTTCCAAACTTTCAATTCCACGCACAACTAATATTCCACGCTTGCCTGAAAGTTCGAGCAATCTAACTTCTAAATCTGCAAATGTTTTTTTACCGTCAGTTAACAATTCTTGATCTGGTGCAACGAATATTTGGCGATAACTTCCACTAAATTCAACTAGGCGATTTACTGCACTCGGCTCTAAATTTGAAGTAACCGAAGCTATACTCTCTAATTCTACGCGTGGAATATCTGGAACAAATCGCTTGGCAACTTTGACATCATGTGCTCGATCTAATTGCCAATTACCCAGTCCGATAAATGTAATTGAAAGTGTGATTGCCACAATAAGTTGGGCGATGAATCCTTTACTTCTCTTCATTACGGTCTAATAGTTTTTTATTTCGGCGATAAAAACTCCACATAAGCAGAGACACTGCGGAAACGAGAAAAATCATAGTTAGTGAGCCTGCTACTCCCACATCAATCGTTGTTCTACCGTTCATGTGCAGATTGTATTGAAGTTACGTAGACTTGTACCTATGACCGAGCCGATTGAAAACGACCCATATCTGAGAGAAAGATATGGGATTTCGAAGGCTAGATTTCCTAGATTCCCAAGGTGGCTTGTTACCGCAATCCTAATTTCCGTAGTTGGTGGCGGTTGGTTGTTGTGGACTGCACACCACTACACATATCCAGAGATTAAATCGACGCTGATTTCATTTCGTGAAGTTGACGCCAAGAGTATTGAAATCCGATATTCCGTGGCGATAAAAAATCCAGATACTCAAGTTATTTGCCGTTTGGCGGCACGTGATTACGGGTTAAATATTGTTGGTCAAATTGATGATCAGATCCCATTGGGCACAACTAGTACAACAAGAATTGTGCAAATTCCTACCCGATTAGCAGCGGTTAACGCCCAGATTGAATCTTGCTCAACTCTTTAGGGCAACTCCCTGAACCAAAATTGCCTGTAAACTCCTCGTCTTATGTCTATTGAACCTACCCAAACTTGGCTTACCCAAGAAGCTGCAGATCGTCTCGCTGCCGAACTGACGGAGCTTGAAGGTCCACGTCGCGCAGATATTATTAAAAAGATTGAGGCTGCCCGCGCTGAAGGTGACTTAAAAGAAAATGGCGGTTATCACGCAGCAAAGGATGAGCAAGGAAAAACTGAAGCCAGAATTCGCCAACTAAAGCACATGCTTGAAAATGCACATATTGGAAATCCACCTGCAGGTGAATCCGGGTTTGTTGGTCTTGGAATGTTAGTAACAGTTGATATTGCTGGCGATGAAATGAAATTCCTTCTGGGTTCACGCGAAATTGCTAGTGGCGATGTCGATGTTTACAGTGAAAAATCACCACTTGGAGCTGCAGTTCTTGGTGCAAAAATTGGTGACACCGTTACATACACCGCACCAAATGGCCGTGAAATTAGTGTTGCAGTTCTAGAAGCGCAGAACTTTTTCTAGCCTTTTTTGATATTTGGGCTACTTACTTACCCTTACATATTTGCGCACGCTAATTGGCGCAAAAATCGCAACAAGTAAGACCATATAAATAAGGGACATCAGAATTGGATTCTGACTTGGCCAAGAATTAGCAGTTGCTCCGAAAATATTCTCGGTGCCAAATAGTTCACGGCAGGCAGCAACCATCGTCGATACCGGATTCCATTCCGCAAAATACTGCAAAATCTTTGGCATTCCCGTTGTTGGCGCAAAGGCATTTGATAAGAAGGTGAGTGGGAATACCGTCATAAACACCAAGTTCTGTGCAACGCGCTCTTCGCGAACCGATAATCCAATTAGTACGCCAATCCAAGACATCGAATAGCCGAAGGCGAGCAAGAAAAGAAAGCCGAGAAAAATCTTTACTGGCCCACTACTAGGACGCCATCCAACTAGGAATCCAACCAATCCCATCACAACGAGTGTGACAACGTTTTGCAAGGTATCGCCAACAGTGCGCCCAATTACTACAGCAGATCTTGAGATTGGTAGCGATCTAAAGCGATCAATCAAACCTTTCTGCATATCAGCAGCAAGTCCAACAGCAGTTGCAGCAAGGGTGAATGCGACAGTTTGTACAAAGATTCCTGGCATCAATAGTTGAACATATCCGCCATCAACACCGGAATCGATTGCGCCTCCAAAAACGTAACGGAAAAGCAGAACAAACATCGCTGGTTGAATCGTTGCAAAGATAAGCACTTCAGGGATTCGAATCATCTGAAGTAATTGGCGCTTAGTTATAACTAGGAAATCACTTACGCTTTGTAGCATTTTTTCCTCCTGCTTCAACTTCTGAAACGACTTCAGCAACATGGCCAGTCAAAGAGATAAATACATCATCAAGTGATGGTCGCTTTAATCCGATATCTAGTGGATGAATTTTTGCATCATCTAATAAGCGCAGCACTTGAATCAAAGAGGCGCTGCCATTACTTACCGGCGCCGAAATCTTGCGAATTCCGGCATCAACGGTTGGTGTCGCGCCAGAAACTTGTTCGACCAATTTTGTGGCTTCAGCAATTTGATTTACTTCAACGGTAATTTCTAAACGTTCACCGCCAACTTGATTCTTTAATTCATCAGCGGTGCCACGTGCAATAACTTTCCCGGTATCAATTACCGCAATCGAATCTGCAAGGTGATCGGCCTCTTCCAAATACTGCGTAGTCAAAAGCAGTGTTACGCCGCCTTTTACTAGTTCATCGATAACGCCCCACATTTCCATGCGGCCACGCGGATCTAGACCGGTTGTTGGTTCATCAAGGAATAACACCTTTGGCTTAACAATTAGTGATGCAGCTAAATCCAAACGTCTGCGCATGCCACCAGAATAAGTTCTAATTGGGCGCTTTGCAGCATCGGTAAGTGAGAATTTCTCAAGTAACTCTTCGGCTCGTTTTTTTGATGCAGCAGAATTTAAATGATACAAACGGCCAAACATCGTTAAGTTATCCCAACCAGTTAACGTTTCATCAAGAGCGGCATATTGACCAGATAGTCCAATTACTTTACGAACTTCATCTGGATGTTTCAAAACATCAATTCCTGCAACTGTTGCACTTCCAGAATCTGGTGTTAATAGCGTTGCAAGGACTCGAACTGTCGTTGTTTTTCCCGCACCATTTGGACCAAGTAAACCAAGAACTGTTCCTTCTTCAACTTCAAGGCTGAGCCCATCGAGAGCCTTTACTGTTCCTTTGTCATACGTTTTAACCAAATTTTGCGCAATGATGCTCTTCATAGCCTCACCCTATTACTCGATTGCTAGTGCTGCCTAGTAAACTCCTAATCATGTCCGATAAAAATAACGTAGCCCCGAAAACTCTCACACACAAAGAAATTATGTTCGTTTTAAGTGGACTTATGGTTGGAATGCTTCTAGCCGCCCTTGATCAAACAATTGTTTCAACTGCCCTTAAGCGCATTGTTGAAGATTTCAATGGTCTTGAGCACTACACCTGGGTTGTCACTGCCTATCTTTTAACATCAACAGCATCTACTCCGCTTTACGGAAAAATATCTGATCTTTACGGCCGTCGTCCGGTCTTTCAATTCGCAATTATTACTTTCTTAATTGGTTCATTCGCTGCTGGTGCCGCAACAAGCATGACCCAGTTAATTGCCTTTCGCGCTGTTCAAGGACTTGGTGCTGGTGGCTTAATGTCACTCACCTTCGTAATTATTGGTGACATCATCTCGCCTCGCGAACGCGGTAAGTATCAGGGTTACTTCGGTGGAGTTTGGGGACTTTCTTCAGTCGCCGGCCCACTTCTAGGTGGTTATTTCTCAGACCACGCACAAATTCTTGGAGTTACTGGATGGCGTTGGATTTTTTATATAAACCTGCCATTCGGAATTGCTGCACTAATCATCACTTCAATGTCATTGCATATTCCAAAAGTAAAGCGCGAGCACAGCATTGATTATCTAGGCGCATTGCTACTGGTTTCCGGAGTATCCGCGCTCTTACTTGGAATTTCGGTTTATGGCCCGCAAGATGGCTGGCAAGCTTCGAAAACTTTACTTACTCTTGCTGCGGCTCTAGCTTTAATTCTTCTCTTTATTTTCCAAGAAAGCCGTGCAAAAGAACCAATTCTTCCACTCACTCTCTTTAAAAATCACACATTCTCAGTTACATCAGTAATGGCATTTATCATCGGTGCCGGAATGTTCGGCGCAATTATTATGTTGCCACTTTATCTGCAAGTAGTTAAAGGCGATTCTGCAACATCAGCAGGCTTGAAATTGATTCCATTTATGATCGGAATAGTTTCAATGTCAATCGTCAGCGGAAAAATGATTACTAAACATGGTCATTACAAGCGCTTTCCAATAATTGGGTTAGCACTTATGACTGTTGGACTAGCAATGCTCTCAACACTGACTGAGTCAACGCCGTTCTGGCAGTTATCTATATATTCAATCTTGATTGGTGCTGGACTTGGCTTCTCAATGCAGACCATTGTTATTGCGCTACAGAATGCTGTTGATTTTAAGGATTTAGGAGTTGCGACTAGTGCAAATACCTTCTTTAGATCAATTGGTGCAACTATGGGAGTTGCACTATTCGGAACTGTTTATGCCAGCCGCTTAGCCCACAATTTGCCTATTGAAATTGAGAAATTAAGAGTCAGCAATCCGGCTGCTTTAGTTGGTGCAACACCGGAAAAATTTGAAGCTTTGAAGGAGAACACAGCAGTGCTTCAAACATTTAGCCCAGAACTCCAAGTGGGGATAATTAACGCATTTGTTAACTCATTTCATATTGTTTTCTTAACAGCAGTCCCTGTAACTGTGATTGGGTTCTTCATTGCTTTCATGCTCCGTGAAACCCCGCTGCGCACGGGTGCTGGGCACCAAGCCGCAAAAGATGAAGCTGCAGGCGAGGCACTTGCTTAAAAAGAATAGTAATCCGCTACTACCGAGAGAAGTTTATGTTCTCTCGGTAGTAGCTTTTTTTGTGGCACTTGGCTACGGAATGATCATTCCAGCCATTCCACTCTTTGCTAAAACTTTTCAAGTCAACAATGCACAAATTGGTGCGATTATTTCCGCTTTTGCACTGGCTAGATTTGCAATGGGGCTACCTGCTGGAAAGTTAATTGATATTTTTGGCGAACGTCGAGTTCAAACAGCTGGACTTCTGCTTGTTGCAGTTTCAACTTTTGCTTCAGGTTTGGCGATGAGTTACTGGCAATTACTTACATACCGCGCACTTGGCGGAATTGGTTCAGTTATGTTCTCGGTATCTGCAAGTTCATTACTCATGCGCTCTGTTGATGACAGCATCCGAGGACGTGCGCAATCAACCTATAACGGTGGCTTTCTTATCGGTGGAATCGCAGGACCAGCAGTTGGTGGAATTCTTTCGGTAATTTCGCTTCGAGTTCCATTCTTTGTTTATGCATTCACCTTGGTCTGCGCAGCGCTTGTTACATCTTTCTTTTTATCTGAAAAACGGTTCGGCATATCAATCAAAAATAAACAAGATCCCGATGATCGAATTCTGCTAAAGGATGCGCTCAAGAGTTATCCATTCTTAGCAGCTATGGCAATTTCATTTCTAACAAACTGGGTTCTCTTTGGACTCCGAAATTCCATCCTGCCGCTGTTTGCTGAAGAACAATTAGGCGTGTCAACTACAACCCTAGGACTTGGTTTCACAGTTGCAGCAATTGTTCAAGGAATTGCACTTGTTTATGTAGGTAAATTATCTGATTTCCGTGGTCGAAAATTTGCCTTAATGATTGGTTCTTTCACACTGTTATCTGGTGTTGCAACAATAATTATTTCTTCAAACTGGTGGTATTACATGTTGGCCATGGTCTTATTCGGAATTGGTGGCGCCTTCGAAGGCACTGGCGCATCTGCAGTAGTTGGTGACTTATTTGGCGGAAAAGGCGGCCGCGTAATCGCTTTATTCCAGATGGCTGGAGACTTTGGAAACATCATTAGTCCGGTATTACTTGGCTGGTTAGTTGATGCCCATTCTTATCGCCCGGCATTCATAGCAACAGCAGCAGTGTTTTCAATAACACTGCTGCTGTCAGCAAGAATTCCAGAGACTAGAAAATTAAATCAATAATTTAATCTCTACGAAGTATAGAGATCAAACGCAATACTTCAAGATATAGCCAGATCACAGTAACCATTAGCGCAAAACCTGCACGCCATGATTGTTCTTGTGGTGCGCCACTAGCAATCATCTTTTCGATCTGATCGAAATCTAGAACGAGGAAGAATGTTGCAAGCAAAACTCCAGCAACTGCAAGCAATGGACCAAATCCTGATAGACCGTAAAGTCCCATTCCATTACCAAGTCCGAAGAATGAACCAATCAAAGATCCAACTGCAAGAATTAAGTACCCAAAGAATGCAGCCATCATTACGCGAGTGAACTTAGGCGTTACGCGAATTCGCTTGCTCTTGTATGCCCAAAGAACTCCGGCAATTGCAGCCATTGTTGCGACAAGTGCTTGTCCAACAATTCCGTCATATGCAGCTTCATACATCTGGCTAAGAGTTCCAAGTGCTAAACCTTGAAGAGCTGCGTAAGTGATTGTTAAGCCTGGCTTAACTTTTTGTGAAAATGAAAGATATAAACCAAGTCCCATTGCGCCAAGGAAACCAATGAGAAGTGCGCCGCCGCCAAGTTTTAAAGTCCAGGCAACACTGCCAACTCCGACCAAAACAACAAATAGAAGTGCGGTGCGAGCAACAACATCATCGATAGTCATTCGACCTGTGCGCATTGAAGATGCAGCAGGTGCGTTATAAAGGTTATCTAATTCTTGCGTTGATGGTGCAACTGCGGTTCCGCCACGATTTTCGATTGCGGCATATCCGCGTTTGAAAACTGGGTTCGAACTTTGCATTATTTCTCCTGTTAGTTAGTTGGGTAGCCCGGCCAAACCGGTTGCCATAAGGATAAACAATTTTTCACTCTTTGCTATTCCAACTGCCCAGAACGTTGCGAAAATCTGCGCTCAGATACTTAGAGCTTCCTTAAAATCATGCCCCGAAGGGATTAGGAAGGGATTAGATTTGCCCAACCATGAGCAGCGATAAACCCTGGATCCAAGCCACCAAAGCGCGCTGGCAGGAACTCAACGTTGAATCTTTTCTCGTAAACATTGGCATCGATTTCAAATCCAACTTCTTAGAACCGATTTCTAGCTCCAACTTAGATTCTGACCCATATGCAAATTCAATTTGGCAGATAATTCCGCACTCACTAATCCCACAAGGTGTTCTTCATTGTTATCCCAAAGAAATAACATCCCAGAAAGTTATTTGGGAAGAGTGGTTCGTAATGGATAACGAAATCCACCACCACATACTTTCAAACCAGCCATTTGCCTCAGCACAAGGAATCTGGACGCCAGAACCAAATGACGTAGATCATCCAATTGAAGTTCTTGGTAGAAGTTGGCATTACGAAAATTCTAAAGATTTAAAGCCAACGCTTTATTAATTCCTAGTTAAGTAGCCCCAAGCCAGTGAAGCCGCAATTGCTACCCAAATTTGATACGGAATAAGTAGAAGTCCCATAATCAGCGAAGCTTTGAACGTTAGGTAAAGGACTGGGATAGTTAGAAGCGTTGTTAGTACTAATGCGATTGTGGCAAGTGTGAAATTGTGTGGGACATAGAACTGATACGCCCAAGTAAGTGCTGCAAAAATACTTAGCCCAAAGAAAACCAGCCAGGTAATATTCTGCAACCGAGTCAAAGACTTTGATACTTGATATGAAGCAATACCTAGAACCATAAAGTTATAGGGCCAGATAATTCCAATAAAAGCGCTTGGTGGCTGCCACGGTGGTCTGTTTAGCGATGAATACCATCCGGGCGAAGAAGAAACCCAAATTCCTGAACCAAAGGCATAAATGAAAACAAGGAGAATTCCTATTGCCGTTGTGATCAACTTAAAGTCCACGACAGGACTTTAGCGAAGAAAACAAAGGGTTGTGGCTACTTCTTCTTATACCCAGCCGGACATTTAGGGCTAACTACTGTTAACTTCTTAATCAACTTACCCTTCACGCAGGTGATTGATACTTTTGTTTTTGACTTTGTTGAAGGCTGTTGTTTTACAAAAGCCTCTGCCTCTTTTAACAAATCGAGATGCTTATATATTGGTGAAAACCAACCAAAAGAATCCGGATCATTTTCCTTTGATTTTGTGTCGCCAGCACCACAGGCATAAACATTTCCGGCATCAAGGCCCATACCAAGATAAAGCAACTCGCCTTTGTAAGCGGTTGTTATCGGTCCACCTGAATCACCAGGGCAACCTTGGGGATTGGAGATAAACGTCTCTTGTACTTCGGCTCGTAAATTTGGTGTCAGCCACGAAAAATAAGAATCAGAGAAAGGAGCGAGATTCAATCTTGCAATTCTTGGGAGCTCACTAGTTCTTTGGTTTAGATTATCCCAATCTTTCTTACAAGGGTTCTTCTCACCAGGAGCGCAACGATCTCGATATTCACCGTATCCATGGAAAACTACCTCTGCTCGAGCATTGACTAATTCAGCCTCAATTTCTGCTGTCATCAACTTTGCTGGCGAGACGGTAGCTAAATCTCTATCTAAAACAAGAACAATGAAGTCGTTTCCAAATTGCGTAAAGTTTGCAACAAATGTTTTAATAACTTTCACTCTACCTTCAGCGCTCTTAGCTGAAGAGTTAGGTTTACCTACTGTTATAAAAGCTGGTTCATTTAATATTCGATTACCATTGTTATCAAAACGGTAATGGGAATGTGCAGCACTAAAGACAATACGTGGTGAATATAAGAATCCACTCCAACCGGCCATCAACCTAACTTCTGAGGCGCCATCCTGCCCAAAGATTGGAACCACTCTTGGATTATCGAGATTAACTTGCGCACCCAGGCTTGCATTAGCAGGAGAGATTGATTGAATTAGAAGCATTGATACAAGCACAACTTTTGAAATCTTTTTTCGCACCCTTTAAGACTATTAGGAGGGGTTAGTAATAGCCATACCTTTTTCGTGAATCTTTAGCTACTGGTGCCCCCGGTCGGACTCGAACCGACACTGGAAGGATTTTAAGGCAGCTACTTCTTCTTATATCCACTGGGACACTGTGGTTAGACTCTTCCAGAGTGAATGACTTCTCCCTCAAACAAGACTCGTATACTGTAATTTCTAAGGGACTTTTT